>DATHAW010000431.1:0-11238 GCA_035296465.1 Spirosoma sp. | reverse complement strand
GCCTTCAGGCCTGCTTCCAGGTTAGGACTCGCAAAAACCTGATCAAGTTCTTTTTTAACGCGGGCCATATCGCCCTTTTTTCGGTAGATGTCGGCCAGCAAAACGTGGGCCTGCGGCAAGTCCGTATTTAGTTTCAGCGCCCTGTCGATCCAGGTAATGGCCTGATCGGACCGGTCATTGGCAATCAGCAGTTCGGCTCCTTCGAGCAGGTAGTCCGGGTCGGCGGGGTCTGATTGGACTAATTTCTCGGCCTCTTCAATGGCCTTGTCTACTTTGTTTTGCTTAAGGTAAATCCGCTGTTTCTGGCGGGTTATCTCTTCGTTCATGCCCAACTCCCGCTCCACTCTGGTATACGTATCGAGGGCTTTGTCAGGCTTTTCATCGAACAGGTAAATGGCGGCCAGTTCGACTCCGTATTCCGCATTGTCGGCACTTTTTTTCAGTACTGCTTCGTACAGTTCTTCGGCTTCACCATAGCGTTTCTGTTTAACGTAGAGTTCGGCCAGCAGGAGGGCGTAAAATTTATTTTCACTATCGAGTTTGTGCGCTTTGGCAGCGTAGGCAATAGCATCAACCGGTTTGCCGGTTTTTGAGAGTGCGCTAGCGGTAGCATACTGAGCGGCTGCGTTGGCGGGATTTTTCTGCAACACCTTACCAAACTGCGCAATGGCCTTTGATGGCTCGTCGGTAATCAGAAACCGCATGCCCTCGGCAAACAGGGTTTCTTCCTCCATACGGACCGTAGTAGTCGAGGCCGAACTGGGTCTGGCTACAGTGGTATCGGGCTTGTTACGTTTGCGCTGCGCCACCGCGGGTGCCATGCCAAGCCACAGCAGGAGAGCAAGACCACCGATACACCCAATGAGGGGCCGAATGCAGCGAAATCTATAGAGCATACTCATGCTGGTCAGCTTGTTGGGGTGCGTGTGTATGAAAACGCGGCTTAACTCGTTCTATTGCGGCTTTAAAGCGAATAAGCCCTTCAAACAAAGGTAGTTCAAAATCTTGAATCCAATATCTGTGAACAAGTGGGCTGTTTCAGGTTTATACCGGGAAGGGTTGTCTGTAACAAGCGTTGACAGAACCCGGCAATTCATCGGGGAATAGTCCCTGATCAGTAAACCTATAACACATGGAAACCCTGTATACAGCCACGGTCAGCAACGTTGGCGGGCGCGAGGGCGACGTTAAATCGCTCGATGGTATTCTGGAACTTGAAGTAAAACGGCCGGTTGAAATGCACGGCACAGGCAAGGCCGCCAACCCGGAAATGTTGTTTGCTGCCGCCTACAGCTCGTGCTACAACGGCGCCCTGATGGCCGTGGCCGAACGCCGGAAGGTAATTCTGCCGCAACATGCCGTAGAGGTGAGCATCTCGCTCAATAAAGACGGCAACAACATGTTTCTTACAGGCAAAATCACCGTAAAAGCCCCCGGAATGGACCATGACGAACTTCAGCAGTTAGCCGAAACGGCCCACGCCGTGTGTCCTTATTCCAAAGCTATAAAAGGCAATATGGAGATGCGAATTGAAGTGATGGTATAGGTATAGTAAAGAAACGGAGGCCAGTAAGGGGTAATCAGAAGACGTAACGTTTGTCCATGCGTCATCTAATTACCCCTTACTTTTTAGCCGACCGCGTCTGGCCAATCGCATCTAGCCGACCGCATCATATATCTGTACCCTGTTCCACAGGTGGGCGCACTCGGCCACAAACTCTAGATGCACTGGATGAACCTGGTAGGCATCGTGGGCGGCTCGGTCGGCAAAAACAAGTGTCAGTGAGAAATCGTACGTATGGTCAACAACGGGTCGGCGGGTATCGGCCGGTTTGCCCACATAAGCCACCGAAATATCGTTGATACCTTTTAGCGATTCGAGACCCGCACGCAGTGCATCCTGGTCGGATTGGCTCTCGGGATTGGCAAGCCAGAAGAAAACGGTATGAACAAACATAGAATCTATTGATAGTGATTAATGGACTGCTGTAACGGGATTGATAAGTTACCGGGCTGCAAACTACAAATGACTGAGGATTATCGAATACAACGTGTCAGGCAAATTTCTCCAGTTGTCTGACCAGCGTACCAAAATCTTTCGGGTATGAGGCTTCAAATGTCTCCTCTGTACCGTCTAGCTGCGTAAACGTGAGCGAGTGCGCGTGGAGCGCAACCCGCCCAATTAGGGGGAGTTCCTCTGTGCCTTGTTTCAGGTTGAACTTTCGTTTTACATCAGACAAAAAAATGGGTTTGCCGCCATACGTTGCATCATTCACGATAGGCGCTTTCAGGCACATCAAATGCACCCGAATCTGGTGCATCCGGCCCGTAATGGGCATACACTCCACCAGCGTTGCGTTGCGGTAGGCCTGCAACGTATTAAATATTGTTTCGGCTATCTTGCCATGCTCCCGGTCGATCCTAACTGCCGTACCATCTTTGAGGGGAGAAATGGGCAGGTATACGGAAATACCTTCAAAATTATGTACGCCGTTTGTAATGGCGTGGTAGCGCTTGGTAACCTGACGGTGCTCAAACTGCATGGCCAGGTGGCGGTATGCTTCAGGATGCTTGGCTATAGCCAAAATACCCGATGTTTCTTTATCCAGCCGATGACCAAGTTGCGCATCGGCATGGTACGCTTTGGCCAAGCGTAGAATACTTTGTCCACTCCGATCAGGCGTACGCTCATCCAGCGACGCTACACGGGGCGGCTTATTGATGATGATGTAATCATCGTTCTCGGAAACGATAAGGTCCTCAAACAGAAAAGGTTTCAACGCGTGTCGTTTTTGAATTTTACGTTAAATACAAAAAGCCTCCCCCGGTCGGAAGAAGCTCATTGCATTTTGTCAGGTATGAATGACTACAGCGACAGGGTGCCGCGTTCGTGTGCCCTGCGAAGCGTTGCTTCCAGACCGTTTTTATTAATGGTTTTGATGGCCGATGTAGCCACTCGCAGCGTAATCCATTCGCCCGTCGATTCGACAAAGAACCGCTTCTTCTGTAGATTCGGGAAGAATTTACGCTTTGTTTTATTATTAGCGTGGGAAACATTGTTACCCGTCCGCGTGCGCTTTCCTGTGATTTGACAAACTCTGGCCATTACCGTACTGGTTTTCCGTATTGAGGGCGCAAAAATAGCTAATTATCTCGTACTGTGCAACTCCTGATTCAACTTTTCTTGTAACCATACGGGCAGTGACGGCACCCATTCTTGCAGCAGTAGCCTCGCTTTAGGTGATACACGGCAGTAAAGACTATAAATCCTTCGGGTGTGTAATAATAGTCATCCTCGGCCAGGCCGCGTACTTTTTTCTTTGGTCTAGCGTGCATCAGAATGTTTGGGCATCTGCCGGAGAAACCTTATTTTTGAGAGAATCCAGTGTTTAAGCACTTGGTTACAAAATCCCACCAATTTATTTGTCAACGCGCTCATTTCGCAACAAACTTATGGATACGACACAACCCGTTTCGGCCACGGACCAGGCCATTCAACTCGAATGGACCTATGGCGCTCATAATTACCACCCCATTCCGGCGGTGCTTACGCGGGGCGAAGGCATCTATGTCTGGGACGTAGCAGAGAAGCGTTACTTCGATTTTTTGTCGGCCTACAGTGCCGTAAGCCAGGGGCATTGCCACCCGCGTATTATTAATGCCATGATTCGGCAGGCCCAGCGCCTGACACTTACCTCGCGGGCTTTTTACAACGACAAAACGGGCCTGTGCGAGAAATACCTTTGCGAATTCTTTGGTTACGACAAGGCCCTGATTATGAACTCCGGAGCTGAAGGGGGCGAAACGGCCCTAAAACTTACCCGCAAGTGGGCGTATTTGGTCAAAGGAATCCTGCAGAATCAGGCAAAGGTGGTGTTTGCTGCCGGTAACTTCTGGGGCCGAACGCTCGCAGCCATCTCATCGTCAACCGATCCAAGCAGCACGAACGACTTTGGACCGCTGCTGCCGGGCTACGTCATCATTCCTTACAATGACCTGAACGCCCTGGAAGATGCCTTCAGAACCGACCCGAACATTGCTGGTTTCATGGTAGAGCCAATTCAGGGTGAAGCGGGTGTGGTGGTGCCGCACGAGGGTTATCTAAAGGGTGTTAGTGATCTCTGTACCAAATACAACGTCTTGTTCATTGCCGATGAAGTACAGACAGGTATCGGCCGGACGGGCAGGCGCATCGCCTGCGACCATGAGGAGGTGAAGCCAGACCTGCTGGTTCTGGGTAAGGCGCTTTCGGGTGGCACCATGCCCGTATCGGCGGTGATGACCTCCGATGAGGTGATGCTGACCATTAAACCGGGGGAACACGGCAGCACCTACGGGGGAAACCCACTGGCCTGCGCCGTTACGATGGAGGCTTTGCAAGTGGTGGACGATGAGAAACTGGCCGAAAATGCCGACGCAATGGGCCAGATTTTTCGCACCCGTATGACAGTTTTGAGCAAAAAAACGGATCTGGTAAAATCAGTACGGGGGAAAGGATTGCTCAACGCCATTGTTATTTCCGAGCGGCCCGATTTGGGTCACGAAACGGCCTGGGAAATCTGTCTGAAATTAAAAGATAACGGCCTGCTCACCAAACCCACCCACGGCGACAAAATTCGCTTTGCTCCTCCGCTCGTCATCAACGAAGACCAGATGCATGAAGCATGTGATATTATTGAGAAGACAGTGATGAATTTTTAAATGATTGAAATGGCTGTTGGCAACAGCCACATCAATGTAAAGTCATTTTATTCTTCTCTACCCGCCACTGGCTGCCCGTTTTTGAATTGACCAACAAAACGGCTACCATCGGCATAGGTATACGTTCCCTTACCGTTAGGCATGTTTCGCTGAAACCAGCCTACGTATTTGTCACCGTTTCGGAAGTAGTAGACCCCATAGTCGGCGCGAAGGTTATCACGAAAGTTGCCTTTGTATTTAAGTTTGCCATCGGCGTAGTATTCTATGCCCTCACCGTGCTTGTCGCCTTCTTCAAATTCTCCTACGTAGCGCTCATGGGTTGGATAAACGAACATCCCCCGGCCATCTTCACAATCGCCCGACACGCAGCCTACTGTTGCCGTTCTGGGACTGGCCGATGTTTTCAACGCAACATGCGATTTATTTACTGACGTTACTGGATACCGGTTGGTGAGGCCAGACGATACGGGCCTCGGAGCCATAGCAACTGCCGGTTTTGTTGTAGAACGGTTTTTAGGGTACATGGCTTCCGCTTCTAACCAGCCCTTACGAATAGCATCGATTCGGGCCGATTTAGCTGGATGCGTAGGGGTGGCACGTTCGTCACCCAGGGCCCGAACGGCCACCATCGATTCGTCGAGCGAAGCGCCCAACTGGTGCAGCACGAATCCCGAAAACTTGTCTGCTTCGATCTCTTTAATGGGTTGCCCCCCCTGACCGTCAATGGTATGACCCTGCAAATGGTGCCCAATTTCGTGAGCCATAATGCTGATGGCAGACCAGTCGGTTTCGGTTTCCTCTTCAATTCGCGCCATAAATGCGCCATCGTAGACAATAAACCGCTGCCCTTTGAGCACCGTGGCAAAGCAGTTGTCGGTATTGGAACATTCAATCACTTTGAAGTTACGCATCAGCCCAATGGGGCGCAAAATTCGGTCTACTACCCCTTCGGCGTGACGATTGGAGGCTGTTTTCGGTGAGCACACGACCTGTGGACCCATGCGTCCGCCGGTGTAGCTGCAAATAAATGCGCCCGTTGGTGTTCTAACGGGGTCGGCCAGCAGCGGGCTACCAAGAGCCGCACTGAGCACTAAAATGGGGAGTGATAAAGCCGTTTTCACTGGTATAACCGGGTGGGTTAATCGTTCAACACGGCAGAATAACGCTGGGACCTATGTGGTCATTGTAAACCTGGCCTAAAGTCTACCCAAACGGGATTATCGAAACACCTGCTTACTTATTTTCCCCTTTCCACCTACGGCGTAGCAGGTGCCTTTGGCGCAGGCAACGGAATGATACGAGTCGGTGTCGAGAGGCTGCCACGTCTGTCCCTGATCGGCCGACAGGCTCGTACCCGATGGCCCCACCACGAGCACCCGGTCGCCGGGGAGCAACGCAATGGCTTCTTTCAGGCCGGGCGGATTGGTGGGGCTAACTGCCTGCCACGTCTTCCCTCCGTCGCGCGTGATGGCCACATTCGGGCCGGGCTGTTGCTCCTGTTTATAGTTACCGCCGACCACCATACCCGCTTTTGCACTGAAAAAGTGCATCCCGAACAGGCCCGTAGCTTCACCGGCCGGCAGGGGTGTACTGCTAACGGACCACGTCCGGCCACGGTCGGTGGAACGAAACACGCGACCAAATGTGGCTCCGCCTGAAGCAATCCAGACGTTTCGTTTACCCTGCACCACTAAACTGGTGCCACTGGCCGCAAAGGCCGCTTCGCCAGGCTGCATAACGGGCAGAGCCGTTTCTGGCACCGGCTGCCACGTTTGACCACCGTTGGCGGTTGTTAGAATTACCCACTTATTATTGACAGGATCGCTGAATACGATGCCATGCGTTTTGTCCCAGAAATCCATGCCATCGAAAAAGACACCAGGCTGCTGGGATTGATAGAGCAGCGACCAGGATTGGCCACCATTCGTAGTTTTATATAACTGGGCCTGCCCTTTCTCAGTGGGTCCGGCACTCATTAGGTAAGCCGTTTGGGCGTCGACGGCGTGCACATCGCGGAAGTCACAGGTCAGCGCATCGGGAACGGTGCCCGTCTGCCAGGTCTGGCCCCCATCAGCCGTATGGACAAAGGAGCCTTTGGTGCCACCAATCCAGACCACATCCGGCCCGGCTACGCTAACCGCCCGAAAGCTGGCGTCGGTGCTAACGGCTTGTGGTTGCCACTGACAAAAGGCAGGAAACGTAGCCGACAACAGGCCTACAAACAAGCTTAAAACAGTGTGTTTCATGAAGGCCAAGCCTATGTTTATATATCTAACCGACAGAGATTCCGTTATTATCACTTCAATTGCCGGTCATACATTCGTTGAATACTGGTGGTCATAATGGCATAAATTTCAGCCAGCCGGGGTTGGGCGGCCAGCACGGATAAATGTGCTTCAACGATAGACAAGTCGTTTCGGCGGGCGGGGCCGGTTTGTACATCGGAGGGGTTGGCAGCGGAAAGGCTCTTGCGCAGGGTTTCCTGGATGAGTGGCCGAAGCAGATCGAACTCCAGCCCATTGCTGGTGGTGAGGTTGTGAGCGATGGTCAGCAGGTGATTGGTGAAATTGCCCGCAAAAACGGCCGCAATGTGCAGCAGCTTTCGTTCATGTGACGTAATCAGGTACACGATGTTGCTCATCTCCTGGCCTATCGTTACCAGTTCATCTTCAAGGCTTTTTTCGGTAGCTTCAATGCAGAGCGGTATGCTGTCGAATGCCATAAAGGGTTGTTCTTTTGTGAAGGTCTGCAAAGCGTAAAACACACCCGTTTGAACCGGCACGTCGCTGTAGACCGTCATCCAGTGCGTCAGCTCAGTGAGCGGGCAACTACCTGACGTATGCACAAGCCGGGCATTCTCGGGCAGCACCAGACGGGAACAAACTTCTTCGAGGGCGTCGTCGGGCACAGCCAGCACAAACAGTTTCGACGGGCTATCGGCAAAGTTAAGATCGGAATGGGTGCGGGCGTCGTAGAGATTGCTGACTAACCGACGGGTGTGCTGAAGCTGACGGCTATAGACTTCGTTAATGTGGTGCCCGGCATTTTCGAGGGCTGGTGCCAGGTGCCAGGCCAGATTACCCGCACCGATAAAGGATATTTCCATTGCCAAGTATAAGACATTTCAATTAAAAACACTTCTGTACCTTTGAGCGAGCAGGCCAGGCACAAACCGAAAGCCGCAGGTGTAGTGGGTAGTTAACATGTACAATCCAGCCGTTGGCGCTGACATGACGTAGTGAAGCCTATCTATTTCTAACCGGAATAGCGGAACAACCATTGGGGGAAACCCGGTTACAGACTAAGAATGTTAACGTCTTCGACAGGTATCTGACTTATTGCTATTTCAACTCCGCACACTTTGACCTGCATCCTTGTCATTATTCCGGCTTTTAACGAAGAAAATTCCGTTGGTAACGTCGTGCGCGACATTCCGGCTGAATTCGTCGATGAGGTTGTGGTGGTCAACAACAATTCTAATGACCAAACGGCCGTTGAAGCCGCCCGCGCTGGCGCTATTGTTCTCGATGAACCCGTTCAGGGGTACGGCCGTGCCTGCCTGCGGGGCATAACCTACGCTCAGAGCCGGCAACAAAAACCAGACATTGTTGTTTTCCTTGATGCCGACTACTCAGACTATCCGGGTGAAATGACCGCGTTGGTGGCACCGATTCTGTCGAACAAAGCGGACATGGTAATTGGATCACGGGCACTGGGAAACCGGGAGCGCGGGTCCATGACCCCCCAGCAGGTGTTTGGTAACTGGCTGGCTACTACGCTGCTGCGCTGGCTATATGGCGTTCAGTACACTGATCTGGGGCCTTTCCGGGCCATTCGGTTCGACAGTCTGCTGGCCCTGAATATGCAGGACAAAACGTACGGATGGACGGTGGAGATGCAACTAAAAGCCGCTAAACAGGGGCTACGTATTACGGAAATACCCGTTAGCTACCGGAAGCGAATCGGGTTCTCAAAAATTTCAGGAACGCTAAAGGGCACCGTATTAGCCGGCTACAAGATTATCACAACTATCTTCAAATACCTGTAACCATCATCAATGTCTTTCCAGGCCATTCAGCGACTAAATCATAGTCAACGTAGTCTTCCTGCAATCAGTAAAAGTCATTGCAGGAAGATGTGAACTCAACGTAAAGAAAAATTAGTTTTTTATCAACATGGAAATTCTGGTCCTGATTTTATACGGGCTGGCTCTGTTGCTGTTGTTCTTGTACAACTGCGGTCAGCTAAGCCTGATTATTATATACCTGCGTTCGAAGCGAAAACGCCAGTCAGCCATAGCTTCGGTTATTCCGATCAACCCCGCCGATCTGCCCCGCGTAACGGTGCAGTTGCCCGTATATAACGAACTCTACGTTGTCGAACGACTGATTGACGCGGTAGCACAACTGAAATATCCTCGCGAGAAACTCGATATTCAGCTATTAGACGATTCGAGCGATGAGACTGTAGCCATTATTGCGGTCAAAGTGGCCGAGTATAAGCAACAGGGATTAAACATCAGCCATGTTCGTCGACCAGAGCGCACCGGCTTCAAAGCGGGAGCGCTGGCCTACGGTCTGGAGTCGGCAAAAGGAGAGTTTGTAGCCATTTTCGATGCCGACTTCGTGCCCGACCCGGACTTTCTGCTCAAAACCATCCCACACTTCGCTGATCCCAAAGTGGCCATCGTGCAAACCCGCTGGGAACACTTGAATGAAGACTTTTCCCTGATAACGCAACTGCAGGCTTTTGGTCTGAACGCCCACTTCATTATCGAACAAAACGGTCGGTATGCCGCCGGATTTCTGGCTAATTTTAATGGTACGGGGGGCGTATGGCGCAAAGCGGCCATTGCCGATGCAGGCGGCTGGCAGAGCGATACCCTGACTGAGGATCTCGATTTGAGCTACCGTGCTCAGTTGCGGGGCTGGAAGTTTGTATATCGCCAGGATATCGGCTCCCCTGCCGAACTACCGGTAGCCATGAATGCCGTAAAGTCGCAGCAATACCGCTGGATGAAGGGCGCAGCCGAGTGTGCCCGCAAGCTATTCATTAAGGTATTGCGTACACCGGGGGTATCGCTGTCGATGAAAATTCACGCCTTTTATCACCTGTTCAGCAGTGCTTCGTTTATTCTAGTGCTAATTCTGGGCATCTTGAGTGTACCGCTGATCTACATTCGCAGCCGCCATCCGGAGTGGGAATGGGTGTTTTTTATTATTAATCTCTTTCAACTGAACCTGCTCATCCTGCTCACCTTTTACGGAGTGCCGTTCTGGCTGCTGGAAAAAGAAAATAAAGCGAAACTGGCCTGGTATTTTCCTATGTACTCATCGCTGATGATGGGGCTGGCCCTGCACAATACCATTGCCGTCATTGAGGGTTACGCTGGCCGAAAAACACCATTCGTCCGCACGCCTAAGTTCAACGTTACAGCCTCCACCGACAGCTGGGACGCCAACAAGTACGTTAGTCATAAACTGGGCTGGCTGGCCATTGCCGAAGGCCTGCTGGCATTGTATTTTCTGGGTGGCCTGGCTTTGGCGTTCTATGTTCACGACTTCCGAATGTTCTTCCTGCACATTATGCTCATGGTTGGGTTCGGAATGGTGTTTGTATATTCGCTCGTCCACGCTGGTCGTCGCCCACCCGGGTCGCCGTTGCGAACGGTGAGCGCATGACCGAAACCCAAACGCCCCTGACTTTTCTTCGTATTTCCTGGCTGCTACTATCGGCCGTTGGTTACCTGTTTCTGGCCTATGCCGTACCGCGCACGCAGTTCGGCCTGCTGATGAGTTTGCTTACGGGTTTGTTTTTGGGGTATATTCTTGTGTTACGTTCATTAAGTGACTCCTCTGCACCAGCCGACCGCTTCCTTTTTGCATCTGCTATTGGCTTCCGGCTGCTTCTCCTTTTTGCCCTACCGCAGTTGTCCGACGATGTGTTCCGATTCGTGTGGGACGGTCGATTGCTGGCACATGGTTACAATCCGTATCTGTATCAACCGAATCAGTTATTGAATACCCCAATTGCAGCAACCTGCGGGCTGGATGAATCGCTGCTACGACTACTTAACTCACCCAGTTATTTTACGGTCTACCCACCCGTTAACCAGGCCCTGTTCGGGCTGGCCGCCTGGCTTTCGCCGGAGAGTCTGTTAGGGAATGTTATATGGTTGCGCATACCCATTGTGGTTTGCGAGGCTGGGTCGCTTTGGCTAATGGTGAAGTTGTTACGCTGGCTCAACATGCATCCTAATCTGGCCCTGCTCTACGGCCTCAATCCGCTCGTGATTCTAGAACTGACCGGCAATGTGCATGCGGAGTCTATCATGATTTTTTTTGTATTACTGGCTGCCTGGCTGCTCGTAGCGTATGACCGCTGGATAGCGTCGGCGGGGTCGCTGGCCCTGGCGATTGGCACGAAGCTCCTGCCCCTACTTCTGTTACCTTTAATTATACGTCGCCTGGGCTGGCGAAAGGGATTGCGGTATGCGTTGCTGGCGGGGGTACTCACGATGGCACTTTTTGCACCCTT
>DATHAW010000430.1:0-4836 GCA_035296465.1 Spirosoma sp. | reverse complement strand
CAAATCGAATACGGCCGGCCGCACGTCGGCTTTATAGCTGATAACCGGATTCACCACCGCTGCTTCTTTGGCAGCACGGGCCTGATTGGCTGCTGATACGTTCACGTATTCTTTTTTAGGGAAATTAGTGATGTCCTCCTGCTTGCAGGGTTTTTCGACAACGGTGAGTTTTGCACTTTCAAGCTTACCACCCGTTGTCCGGCGCGAGATGTTGTACGTGCCAGCCTTCATTTCCATGTCCACCGGATAATAACAGGTGCCGTTGACAGCCTCCCAGGCCCGTTTCTCAAAGCTGCACCGCCGGCAGTTGCCCGCCCAGCGTGCCACCTCGCCCTGCGAAACGCTGACCGACTTTGGGGCAGTAGTTGCAGTTTTCCCTTGCTGGGCATGCGCTGCAATGGTAGCAAAACAGCCGCCGATGGCAAGCGTAATTAAGTATCGTGTCATGGATTGTTGTGTGCGTAGTTAGACCTTTAGGTCAACTCTCAATGTTCTGAGAGGGTTTAAACAAAACGCCATTTACATGAAGATTTGCCCGCTTCCACAAATAAATCAGTGTATAACTGGTTGTCGTCGCAATCAGAATAGTAATAGCTTTAGCTCAGGACCCCTACATTCCTTGCGTTATAAAGGAACTTCCAGAGTAATAGTCGTGCCCCGCTCTCCGGAATCGACCAGCAACTTCGAATCCAGGTAGGCCACCCGCGAGCGGATATTACGCAGCCCAATGCCCATGTGGTTAGTTTCTTCAGCCATTGGATATCCTCGGCCATTATCCTCAACTAATAAAATGATATAGTTAGGGTAGAACATCAACTGGATGGTGACCTTACTGGCTTTGGCGTGCTTAACCGCATTACTAATCAACTCGGTAGCAATTCGATAAATAGTTAGTTCGGCTTCATTATCCAGGCGTCGGGCCTGCCCATGCGTGATAAACTGAATCTGAAGACCAGAGCCAGCATCGACTCGCCGAACGGTTTCCTGGATAGCCTCCGACAAACCCAGTTGGACGAAGTCAGGGGGCATCAGATTATGTGAAATATCGCGCAGGTCCCGAATGGCCCTTTTCATTAGGCCAATGGGTTGGGTTAGTTCAGTGTTGTGTTTACTGGCGGTTTCAATTTGTCTTTTGATGGCTGATAAAGTAGCTCCCAGATCATCGTGTAAATCAGCGGCCAGGCGTTGCCGTTCTTCCTCCTGAGCCTGCAACACCCGCTTTAATTCGTTACGTTGCCGGGTTAATTTTCCCTTCGTATAAAGACTAAGTGAAACGCCCACGCATAAAACCAGACCTGTAGCGGCCAGTAACCGGAACCAGATGGTTTTCCACCACGGAGGGTGAATAATGACTTCGATTGATGTTCCTTTTTCGTTCCAGACACCATCGTTATTAGAGCCCTTAACCCGGAAAACATAGTTTCCCGGGTTAAGATTGGTGTAACTGGCGTACCGTCGCGAGCCACTATATACCCATTTCTTTTCCAGACCCACTAATTGGTAGGCATATCGATTTCTAGAAGGGTTCGTATAATTCAGTGCGGCAAACTCAAAAGAGAAAAAGTTTTCGTCGTGATTGAACTCAATTTTTTGGACTTCTCCTTTGCCCGACATGGGTTTATCAAACAGCTTTACCTGAGTAATCACTATTGGTGGAACATGGCGATTGATACTTATATGCTTAGGGTTGAAGGCATTGAATCCATTGTCACCACCGAAGTACAGCACCCCATCCTGTCCCTTACAGCGCGCCCGTCCAAACCTGCTGATTTGCAGGCCGTCACTGACATCGAAATTGCTGAAACTCCTGGTGGCGAACGAAAACCGCGAGAGTCCTTTGGCAGTAGCCAGCCACAAATTTCCCTGTTTGTCTTCTTCTATAGAAAGAATAGAATTGTCAGACAGACCGTGAGCCTGGGTAAAGGCCTCAAAGGATTCTGTGCTATAGTCAAATCGGCATAAGCCTCCACCATAGGTGCCAAACCATAGGTTACCTTTTGAATCCTGGAAGATGCAGGGCACATTATCTGAGGTAATGCTGCCCTGTTTATGGCTATCAGGTCTGAAATGAGTGAAGCGTCCGGTTTTGCGGTCCAAACGGTTCAAGGCTACGCTCCCTGTACCAATCCAGAGGTTCCCCCGGTTGTCTTCCAGGAAAGACAAAGCCCAATAATCACTGATTCCTTTCGGATTATGCGGGTCATGGGGATAATGCACTACATTGCGTGTACTGGGATTAAAGCTTTTAACCCCATTGCTGGTGCCGAGCCAAAGCAAGCCTTGGTTGTCCTGGTAAAGCGTAAAGATGTCTTTATTGCCACCCAAACCTGGATAACCAAGAGAATCCCGGGAACAGCGGGTAAACGCTCCGCTTTGCCGATTGAAAAGGGCTAACTCTCCCCTACAACTCACCCATAGGTTTCCATCCCGGTCCTCCAGCAGGGCTTCCACCTTGTTATTCGGAAGACTCTTTGGATTCCGGGGATCGTGCCGATAATGCGTGAACTCACCAGTTCGTTTGTTCATGCGGTTTAAGCCGTCATTTGTTCCAACCCAAACGGTTCCCGATTTATCTACCAGAAGGGCATAAACGTATTTATTGCTTAAGGAATTGAGACGGTTAAGAAGAGGCCGGTAATGCTGAAAAGGCTGCTGACCCGGATTGGCCCTATCAATCCCGTCACCCCAAATGCTAATCCACAATAATCCTGACCGATCTACCAATATGTCCCGGACAAGATCCCCGTTTAAACTGGAAGGTTCAGCCGGGTCATGTCGTACGTAGGTGAACTGCGTGCGTTCCGGATTGAGCCGGACCAGACCCTTGTAGGTACCCATCCAGAGGTTCCCCTGCTGATCTTCAGCAAAGTGTTCAATGTTTCCGCTGTTGGAAGTATTGAGGGATGGAGAAGGAACTAAATTTTCCTGGTATAGGGTAAACCTACCGGTTTTTCGATCGAACCGGTTCAGCCCATTGTGGGTGCTGACCCAAAACATCCCGGCATGATCCTCAAAAATTTCCCATACCCAATCGTGACTTAAACTGTTGCTATTAGCAGCATCGTGCTGGTAGGTAGTAAAACTGATGTGGGAGGGTTTACCCTTTCCGGCCGATTTTAGATGCATCTGGTGCAACCCTTTTTCACTGCATATCCATATCGTACCCTCTTTATCGCGGTAGATATTATTTATGATTGGCATTTTTGATTGGCTATTGCCCGAGGTTGAAGCCAGCAGGCCGGCATAATTAAAGCGGGAGTACTGGCCAGTTTGCTTATCAAACCGGCGCAATTCGGGTCCACGGTTGCATACCCATAGATCGCCATCCTGGTCTTCACTCAGGCTATGAATGGTTCCCTGAGATAGGGTGGGAGGGTCAGGACCGTAACAGGTAAATGTTTCGGTATGTCGGTTAAACTTACTAATCCCCTGTCCCATCATTCCAATCCAGATGTCGCCTTCTTTATCTTCCATCAACTGGATCACTGAATTGCCCCTGAGCGACGTAGTATCGCCAGGCGTCTTTTTATACGTAGTAAGGGTATAACCATCGTATTTATTAAGGCCATTGTCGGTAGCAAACCACATATAGCCCCGGCTATCCTGGAGCATGGCATAAACCACATTATTGGCAAGGCCCTGGTTAACGGTGAGGTGCTCGAAGCGGAGTGGGACGTTCTGCGCGTTACTATTCTCATAAATAAGAATCAGGAACAATAAGCAGACAGAACTTACCTGAAATGCGTTTCTCATCGGACTCCTGCTAATTATTCAGAGAAAGATTTTAGAATGCCAATGGCTTTTTAATGCCGTTAAGCACTTTGTCCTATACTGTTGAAGTGAGTGAAAATAGAGAAAAAAACTAACTCTTAGTTGAAGGCATACCGGTTCACCTGGGCCTGTTAATCAATTTATTACCCGCCGAGGTGGGTTCTGATGTTGATCACATAATTCATCTGATATTATGATGGGCCTAAATACACACTTTGCAACTTATTCAGCATAAATCCAATGTCAATACCTCGTCAACGAATAGCGCTAATCGCTCATGATGGCTGTAAAGAACAGCTAATCGACTGGGTCACTGAGCACTCCGATACATTAGTCTCGCATGACCTGATAGCCACCGGTACTACAGGCGAACAGGTCGAAGAAGTATTAAATGCACCAGTACGCAAACTGCTCAGCGGTCCTAAAGGGGGCGATCAGCAAATCGGCGCACTCATTGCGGAAGGGCAGGTTGATATTCTTATTTTCTTCTGGGACCCGATGGCGGCCCAACCCCATGACCCCGACGTAAAGGCACTACTTCGCATCGGCGTACTGTATGACATTGCGATGGCCAGTAATCTAAAAACGGCGAACTTATTAGTTACCGGACTACTGACAAAGCCAGAATTAGTAGATAAATAATTGTTTGGTATGTTAATACTCGCCTACAAAGAAAATCCTTATTATTTCTGGTCTTTAAGGGTATTTTAATTTCTTTTTACTCTCCTTTTAGAAAGCAACTGATTATCAGCCGACAAAAAAGCCATTCCTCAAGACGGGAATGGCTTTAACGTTTTCTTAACCTAAACTAAAGCTCTTGTATAAAGTCCGGGACAAGGACGAAACCAACCCTACATATTCGGTTTTGTCTTATATCAGTTCCCACCTTTCACCCGATTCTGCTCGGCAGATGTGGCTGAGTTACGTTGACGCTCACCCTTCACGTTCTGGTTACCAAAGCGGTAAGTAAATGTGAGGTTTGCCCGACGACTCTCCCACCGAGATTGCACCCGGAAGTTGATGTCCTGAACCTGAGCAACGCCATTGAAGCGATTCAGCCAGAAG
>DATHAW010000429.1:0-7801 GCA_035296465.1 Spirosoma sp. | reverse complement strand
GAACGGGCTACCTACCTGCGCGAGAATTTTATGCCGCTGCAGGCAAGTAGCCAACTGCGCTTCACCGACCATGACGACCTGAACTTGCCCGGTGTTGAGTTACTGTACATGGATGGGCATACCGAAAAAATGATTCTGCCCTTGTTTAAGCCAACTCCTGATCGGCCGCGCACGGTCGTGTTTTGTGCCGACCTGATTCCGTCGGCGGGTCACGTACCAATTCCGTATGTCATGGGCTACGACGTGAGGCCGCTGCTGACGATGGATGAAAAAACACAGTTACTCAACCGCGCAGCGGATGAAGACTGTCTTCTGGTGTTTGATCATGATCCCACCTGCGAAGCCGCAACGGTCGAACGTACTGAGAAAGGAATCCGGGTGAGAGACCGGGGCATGCTGAAGGATTGGTTATAAAGTATCTCCGGTTGCCTCGCCAACAAACCAAACGTTGCCGCCTGCCGTTATCAATCGGAGTAGTCTGGCATGGCAAACATGAAAATTGGGTTGGTTTTATCGGGTGGTGGGGCGCGGGGCATAGCGCACCTGGGGGTTATCAAAGCCCTGATGGAGATGGGCATTCCGTTTAGCCAGATTGCCGGGACCAGTGCGGGCGCTATTGCGGGCGCCCTGACGGCCCAGGGCTACACCCCCGACGAAAGCCTGAAAATCATTGAGTCATCATCGTTTGTGCGGCACCTTCGGCCCGCCTGGAACCGCATGGGCCTGCTGCGAATCGACTCAGCTATTGATCTTTATAAGAAATACATCCCGCATGATACGTTCGAGGGACTGAAAATTCCACTGCACGTTCTGGCCGTTGACCTGAACAATGGCGAGCCGGTAGTTTTTGAGCAGGGCGAACTGATTCGGCCGGTGCTGGCTTCCTGCTGCCTGCCGGGGGTTTTCGAGCCCATGCAGATCAACAAACGCCAGTTTGTGGATGGGGGCGTGCTGAACAACCTGCCCGTCGAAATCATTGAACATAAAGTAGACATTATTATCGGCTCGCACTGTAACGTGCTGGGGCCTCGCAAACCCGTTACGTCTATGCGGGGCGTTATTGAACGAAGCATAGTACTGGCGGTTCAAAGCAAGACAAGAGAGCGATTTGCCAAATGCACCCTATTGATTGAACCCCCGGAACTGGCGCAGTATGGTACCATGGACATTAGCAAAGCAAGAGAACTCTTCCGCGTTGGCTACCAGTACACCCGTTCCATGGCGCAACAGATCGAGAAGAGTTTGAATCCACCTGTTATCCAGGCAGAATAGTTGATCGTTGCCCGTCCTATTACATAAAAACAAAGCCAGACTAGGCAGTCTGGCTTTGTTTTTATGTAATAGGACATATGTTTAAGCATACACCGGCTCTTAACCAAGCAATAGGGAAAATTACCCATTTAGACTCTTTGAAGTTATTATAAAATTATTTGAATGATCATTCAAATTAAATGAATATCACAGACAATTTACATTTACTTATTTAAGTAATTATAACAACTAGAAGAATAAACTGCAGCAAAATAATATTTTAAAATTAAGTTAATAAGCGGAATTATAATAGGTCTTATATTATTAAGGCAAAAAATTTGTAAGCTTTTATTGTTTTGTTAGATTTGCAATTAGTAGTGCCTTTCGTAATCTAAATCAAATCTTATTATGAGTAGAATTTTACTGGTGAGTATGCTTCTTGTGTGCTCACTCTGGGTCCCTGCGTGGGCTCAGGAGAGAACGATCACGGGCAAAGTGCTGTCATCCGAAGATGGGAACCCCATGCCAGGTGTATCGGTCGTGATTAAAGGCACGACTCGGGGTGCCAACACCGATGCGAACGGCACCTACTCTATTTCTGTACCTGATCAGGGAAGCCGCTTAGTCTTCAGCTTCGTTGGATCGGCCTCACAGGAAGTAGAGATTGGCAATCGATCCGTTGTCGACATCCGGCTGGCTAACGATTCCAAGCAACTTGGCGAAGTGGTTGTAACGGCCCTGGGTCAGCAACGCGACAAAAAAGCACTGGCCTACGCCGTCACGAGCGTGAAAGGCGATCTGCTGCAGCAACGCTCCGAGCCAGACCCCCTGCGCGCACTGTCGGGCAAGGTGCCGGGCGTAAACATCATTGCGGGTGGCGGTGCGCCAGGCCAGGGCACCAAAATCAACATTCGGGGCAACAACTCGTTTACTGGCAACAACCAGCCGCTGTTTGTGGTCGATGGTATCCCATTCGATAACTCCTCGAACGGTGACTTTCCAGGGTCAACGGCCAACGGATATGCCAGTAACTCGGTTGTTTCTAACCGGGCCTACGACATCGACCCCAACAACATCGAAGCCATGACCGTTCTGAAGGGTGCGGCCGCTTCGGCGCTGTACGGATCGCGGGCCGCCAACGGCGTTATCGTGATCACGACCAAGTCGGGCAGCAAAACGGCTCGTAAAGGGTTGGAGGTGACCTACAATGGATCGTACTCAGTTGAAAAAATCTCGACCATTCCCGACTACCAGAATTCGTACACGCAGGGGTCGAACCAGCAGTACAATGGTGGGTTTATTGGCAACTGGGGTACGGCGTTTCCTGCAGAAGTCGACCGCATCAACGCGGCTCTGGGCTTTGATCGCTACACCAAAACGATTGTAGAAGGCTACCCGGAAGGTACAGTACCGCATCCGCTCGTGGGTGTTCCCTACACGGCTGCCCGCTACCTGTCGATTTTTCCGGAGTTTCTGGACGCGAGTGGCAAAGCCATTCCCGTGCCGCTCCAGCCTTATGATATCATCGGTGGTTTTTTTAAGCAGGGCAGCGTCGTCGAAAACGGCATCAACATCTCTTCGACGGGCGACAAAACATCGCTCAACGCCGGTATCTCGCGCACGACCAACCAGGGTATCATCCCGAACTCCAACACGAAGCGGACATCCATCAACTTCGGCGGCAACGCTACGCTCACCAACCAGATTGGCGTGTCGGGCAACGTCAACTACGTGAACACGCAGCAGCAAAGCCCGCAGTCGGGCGCGTCGTATTTTACCGACTACAGTTCCGGCTCCAGCGGGTCTATCTACGACCGGCTGTTCTACCTGCCACGTAACTTCAACCTCAACGGCTATCCGTTCGAGAATCCAGTTGATGGCTCGAACGTGTTCTACCGGCAATTAGATAACCCGCTCTGGATTTCGAAGTACAACCTTTACAACTCGAACGTAAACCGGATGTTCGGTAACATGGCTCTTACCTATGATGTACTGCCCTGGCTTAACCTGACGGCCCGTGGGGGTGTAAACTCGTACAACGAAACGCGCCGGAACGGACTTCGTCCGGGGGGTACATCTGTCCCAACCGGCTCCGCATCGCGGACCGAACTGGGCCGTACCGAAACGGACCTGACCTTCTTAGCTACGGTCTCGAAAGACATTACGGAGCGGTTTGCGGCTAAACTGCTGGTTGGTTTCAATGCAAACGAACGGAAATACAGCCGGGCTGAACTGCTGGGTGAACAAATCCTTGACCCTAACATCCTGAACGTCGGCAGTACGCTGACGCAAACAGCCCGTGAATACAACGAGAAACGGCGACTGTACGGCATTTTTGGTGAACTGTCACTGTCCTATAATAACTACCTGTTTGTAACGGCCAGTGCCCGGAGAGACCACTCATCCACGCTGCCCGCTGCCAACAACAGCTACGTGTACCCGGCGGTATCGGCTTCGTTCATCTTTACCGATGTGTTCAGCATACCCAAGAACATCCTAAACTTCGGTAAAATCCGGGCCAACTACGCTACCGTTGGTAAAGATGCCGACCCTTACAGCGTCAATACGGTCTTCAACCTGAGCCGGGCTTTTGTAAACGCAACCCCCAACTCGATTGCCGTATTACCATCGACGCTGAACAACGCGACGCTGAAGCCTGAGTTTACGACCGAAGTAGAAGTTGGTACCGAACTTCAGTTTTTCAACAACCGGGTAAACATTGACTTGGCTTACTTCAACCGAAAATCGACCGACCTGATCGTGCCACGCCGAATTGCGGCCTCAACGGGGTTCTTTAACGAGTTCGTCAACGCCGGCCGGATCGACAACAAAGGCATCGAACTGGCGCTAACCCTCATACCAGTACGGTTGAGGAATGGCTTCGAGTGGTCATCGACGGCAGCTTTCACCCAGTTGCGCTCGAACGTCGTTGACGCAGGTCCGTCGAACGAGATTTTCCTCGGCGGAACGGGCCTGTCGGCGCTGGGCACCATGCACCGGGTGGGTAATCCATTCGGCATGATTTACGGAACCCAGAACGCCCGCTCGGAGGACGGTAAACTGCTGATCAACCCCAATTCGGGCTTACCGTTTACCTCCCCGCAATCGCAGTTAATTGGTAACCCGGCTCCCGATTTCACGCTGGGCTGGACCAACAGCTTTAGCTGGAAAGGCTTTAACCTACAGGCTCTGATCGACTACCGGCAGGGCGGCAAAATCTTCTCGGCAACGGCGGCATCGCTCCTGTTGCGGGGTCAGTTGAAAGCGTCGGAAGACCGCGAAGGGATGCGGGTAATTCCGGGTATCCTGGGAGACCCGGCTACTTACAAGCCACTGCTGGACGAAGCCGGCAAGGAAATTCGTAACACGATTGCGATGACGGCGTTTCAGTCCCATTTTACCGGTGGCTTTGGTGCCTACGGTGCAGATGAAACGAACGTGTATGACGCTACCGTGATCCGTTTGCGTGAGGTAACTTTAGGCTATACTGTGCCAAAGGCGTTCCTGACCAAATACACCAAGGTGTTTGGCAGCATGCGCCTGTCGGCTTCGGGCCGCAACCTGTGGTTCGTGGCACCCAATATGCTCAAAGGTCTCAACTTCGACCCTGAAGTGTTATCGAGTTACCCGGACCTGAACATTCAGGGCTTCGATCTTGGCGCGGCTCCGTCCACCCGGCGTTATGGTTTAAACCTGACGGCTACGTTCTAACCAACCGATCCGTCACTTCCATCAATAAAGAATTTACCCAATGAATAAAGATACATTCTCAATCAAAACGCTGCTATTAGCTGGTAGCGTCTGGCTGTTGAGCGCGTGCGAGATGACGAATCTCGACATCAACACCGACCCCAACCGCCCCGCATCGGCTGCGCTTCGGCTGCTTCTGCCTGCTGCCGAGTTAGCATCCCTTGGTATCGCTACCAATGGAACTGGTGCCAACATCAACAATAATTCAGCCACTGCCAACGACATTATCGAAATCGTCAATAACGACGCAATGGCTTTTTCGGGAATGGGCTTTGGCAATGGCAACGCCGATTATTATAACTTGACTAACAACTCGTATAACGCAACCTGGAACGACTTCTACCGCAATATGCAGAACGTAGAAGAGATGCTAAAGGCGACCGAAGACGGGGCCAATCCCTTCTATCGGGGTATTGCCCTTGTGCTGAAGGCGTTTGCCGTGGGTAACATGGTCGACAGGTTCGGCGACATTCCGTATTCGCAGGCCTGGAAAGGCAACGTGTCAGGCTCAGACAAAGCTCCCAAATTTGACAAGGATTCGGAGATTTACGAAGACCTGCTTAAGCTATGTGATCAGGCCGTGGTCGAACTGGCGAAAAAACAGCCCGTTGCCGTTAGTGGTGATTTCATCGGCGGGGGCAGTGCCACCACCTGGACTCGTCTGGCTAAGACCGTTAAACTTCGCCTGTTGTTCAACTCGCGGAAAGGACGGGCTACCGGCAATGCCGATTTGGTAAAAGCCTTCAACGAAGGCGGATTTATTTCGTCGGCTGCGCAGGATTTTGTGTATCAATATTCGACGCAGGCATCGCCAGCCGAAGACCGGCATCCGTGGTTCACGGGACCATACACGGGCACGGGCGATGCGTTCTACATCAACCACCAGTTGATGGGCGAGATGATTTTGAACAAAGACCCCCGCCTGAACGTGTATTTCTACCGGCAGGCAACCCGGATTCTGGACCCGGCTAACCCCACCGACCGGGGAACTATCCCCTTTGGTGGTACCTACCTGCCCCAACGTCCGGCGTTCCTGGCCGAGTATAAGCGTGTATTCTACGAAGATAAGCAGGAACCTACCGCAGCCGACCTGCTGTACTTAGCGGGCTACTTCGGCCGTGATCGTTCTGATTTCAGCGGGGCA
Organism: Spirosoma sp.; assembly: GCA_035296465.1. GTDB lineage: Bacteria > Bacteroidota > Bacteroidia > Cytophagales > Spirosomataceae > Spirosoma. The sequence goes on along the minus strand of DATHAW010000429.1, from coordinate 1,656 downwards.
CCCGCCGACGGTCCGCTTCGGGCCGCTCCGGGTGCTTACCCTGCCGGAGGCTACTATTCCGGCCGGGAGATTGCTCCCAAAGCGCTGACGGGCAACAACCCCGGTGGCAACGGTATCTGGCCCATCATCACCAGTTGGAACATGAAGTTCTATCAGGTTGAAGCTATTCTGGACGGAACGGGCGTAGCGGGCGATGCAAAGGCGCTCTTTGAAGCCGCTATGCGCGAGCAGATTGCCTTTGTGTATAAGTACGCCACAATTGCCGATTCGAGAACGGTACAGCCTACGGCCGCAGCCGTCAACGCCTACGTGGGTGAGTGGATGAAGCTATACGACGGCGCTACCACAGACCAGGCGAAACTGAACGTAGTGGCCAAACAAATCTGGTTCTGCTCGTGGGGACAGGGAATGGAAATCTGGAACCTGCTGCGCCGGACGGGCTATCCCGTTCAGGGGCAATTCCGACAGTTCTCGGTCGGTATTCAGGATCCGTTGCTGAAGCCAAGCCGTCAGTTTGCGCTGCGGCTGCCGTATCCGTCGCAGGAAGGTAACCTGAATCCGAACGCGGCCAAGTATGTGGCGGATGTTATTTTCGACCGCGATCCGGTATTCTGGGATAAGACGAAGCTAAAGTGGACATTCTAAACGAACTCATCGATCCGGTGGGCAATACTCAGGCAAACTCCGGTTTGCCAACGTCCATTGGGTTGACCAATTAATAGCTAACGATGAAAAAAATACTGACATACGCGCTCTCGTTTTGCATAATGGCTTTATTGAGCTGTCGCGATGAATCGCTTAATCCTGTGCCGACCTGGGAGCCGGGCGTACATGGCTTTGCCATTTTTGCCGACGTGTCGGAGCCTAAAGACGGAGCCAGTACGCGCCCCAATACGGTGGCCAATGCCGCCAATTTCCCACTGGCGGGTCAGGATGCCGCCAAAATGAATTTCAAACTGCGGTGGGTGTCGCTCGACAATAAATTGACTGTGAAGAAGGTTGAGGTTTTTCTGGAGATGATCGAATCCTACAACGACGCGAACGGTAACCCCAAAACGGCCTCGCTTGGTCAGAAACTGCTGACAACCTTCGACCCATCGGCGGCTAACCGGCAGTGGAACAGCTTCACCATTACGCCCGCCGACGTGTTCAGACTCTTTGGCACGGCTACCGTGAAGTACGACGGCACCAATGCTGTGTCGGTATTTAATAACCCCGCCCGGCCCCGTCCGGCAGCTGCTCGTTTGTCGGGTGCAACCAAAGTTAACGGACTAAACGTGGGTGCCGACCGGTTTATCCTCACCTGGAAACTTACTACCACCGATGGACGGGTGTTCAATACCTGGAACCCCGACAGCATCTGTGGCGACCCGACCCAGTACAATCAGGCGTCGGCCAACTGTAGCCTGAGCTGGATAGTGAGGTAACGGTTAGGCCTGTAACTGATGACAGCGGCAAACTCCACGAGGGGTTTGCCGTTTTTTATGAGTGCTTGTCGTATATTTGGTAGCGGGCTGACGATCAGGTAGTATAGCTAACTAATCAGCGTATGTACGTTTTGGCCCAGGGGAGGAAAAACACGGAATTACTCAACTTCGATGAATTGTAGAGCCGCTAACTGGCTGCTGGTTGGCCTTTGCCTGGTTGGTCCGTGGG
>DATHAW010000428.1:0-4225 GCA_035296465.1 Spirosoma sp. | reverse complement strand
GTGATACGCTCTATACCATTCTGGAAACGGTTGGCCTCTTTGCCAGTGACCGCTTGGGTGGAGGAGCAAACCGATTGCTGAAGGATAAAGGGGGCTTGTTCTACGGCCTAGGCCATGATGGGGCGGGGAAGCTGTACGTAGCCAACGGTGAGCAGTTGGTGGCCTATGATCGCCGGACGCAGCAAGCCCACACGTCGCCCGTGCCCAATGGGGGAAAAATCTGGACGATTCATCCCTCTTCGAGCAAACCACTGCGGCTGCTGGCAGGTGGTCTGACTGGGCTTTGGCTGGTTGACCCCGCCACCGGACGGACAACTCCTTACACCCAGTACAATGGGTTTCCCGAATTATCCCAGGCGCATGTGATCCACATCGCCCCCGACCGACAGGGCGTTCTCTGGCTCTGTGCCAATACGGGTTTGTACACCATTGATCCCCTCCGGGGGGTTACAGCCCGCTACTGGAGCGGGGGGAAGGGCCCTTTTCAGCTGCCCGCCGACAGCTACCAGCATTTTTACCAAGATCCCAGAGGGGTGTTCTGGCTGGCAACGGCTACTTCGGGACTCATTCGGTGGGACCGCCAGCAAAACAGTTACCGGCAGTTCAGGCGTTCCGAAGGATTATCCAACAATACTATTTACGCCGTATATGCCGACACGCGGGGCCATCTGTGGCTGAGCAGCGACTACGGCATTATGCAGTTCGATCCCCTCCAGCTCACAACCCGGGCCTATTCGGTCCAGGACGGCATCACCCACAATGAATTCAACCGCATCGCCCACTTCCAGGATCAGCAGGGGCGTATTTATTTCGGTGGTTTGAACGGGATTACCTCGTTTGATCCCCCCGATTTTGAAGCGGAGAAACCCCCGGTTACCCTTCCGCTGCGCATCGTCTCGTTTCGGCAGTTTGATAATTCACTGGACAAACTCGTTGACAAAACCGACGAACTCCTGAAAAGCAACCAGATTATTCTGCGGCCCGGCGACCGGACGAGTGTGCTTGACTTTGCCCTGCTCAATTACGCCGACGCCCAAAATAATGGGTACGCATACCAGTTCAAGGGATTGGACAACGAGTGGACGTATCAGACCGAGCCCTCCCTGCGGTTGGGTAATCTACCCTACGGCGACTATGAGTTACTGGTGAAAGGGCAGGCAGCCGATGGTGGGTTGTCGTCGGCCAACCTGGCTATACGGGTCTCCGTACTCCGGCCGTTTTACCTGCGCGGCTGGTTTTTGGGGCTGATGGGGTGCTTGCTGATGGGCTCGGTCTGGGGTTGGGGCCGGTGGCGCCAGATCCGCCACCGGCAGGAACAAACCCGCCTACAAACCCAGATCCAGGAGGCCACCCACGTCATTGCCCAACAAGCGCAGGACCTCCGGCAACTCGATGAGACCAAGTCGCGGTTTTTTGCCAACATCTCCCATGAGTTTCGCACGCCCCTGACGCTTATTCTGGCCCCTACCGAGCAACTGATGAGCGAGAACACGAAACCAAAAAACCGTCGGCGTCTGCAACTGATTGAACAAAATGCCCATCAACTTTTACGGCTCATCAATCAACTGCTGGATTTGTCTAAACTGGAAGCCGGTGTTATGCCTGTGCACATGTCGAGGGGTGATCTTACCGAGTTCATCAGCCACTGGCTTCAACCCTTGATTGAACAGGCAACGGCGCAGGGGCTTAGCCTGACATTCGACTCCGGGGTCGTTGACGACTATTGGTTCGATGCCGAAAAGCTAGAGCGAATTGTTTATAACCTGACTGCCAACGCCCTGAAATTCACCGAAACCGGCACCATACGGATAGCCCTTACGGAGTCGGTGGAACGAATTCGGTTAACGGTTGCTGACACGGGCGTTGGGATGCAGCCGCACCACCTGCCCCACATTTTCGACCGCTTTTACCAGGTTGGCGATAGGGCCTTAACGCCCGGCACGGGTATCGGTTTAGCGCTGGTTCAAGAACTAGTTCAGTTGCAGGGGGGCGTTATATCGGTCGAGAGCCAGCTCAGCCAGGGTACTACGTTTGTGGTCGAGTTGCCTTACCAACGGGCGACCGAGTCTGCCGGTGCGCTGAAGGCAGTGGCGCAGTCCCGGTGGGAAGCCAGTGCCGATGCGATTCAGTCAATGGATACCTCGGTCTCCCCCCAGCTGCTGATTGTCGAAGACAATGATGAACTGGCCCGGTTTATTGCCGACAGCCTGCCGGAGCAGTACCGCATTCGGCGGGCCGCCAACGGGCGCGACGGACTGGAGCAGGCCCTGGCCCACCTGCCCGACCTGATTCTCTCGGATGTGATGATGCCGCTGATGGATGGGTTTACGCTTTGTAATGAATTAAAAACCGACCTGCGCACCAGCCATATTCCCGTTATCTTGCTAACAGCCAAGGCCTCCCCTGAGAATCGGCTCGCTGGCCTGTCGCTGGGGGCCGACGATTACCTGGCCAAGCCCTTTCAGCTAACCGAACTACACCTGCGGGTGCGTAATCAGCTGGCTACCAAACAACGACAGCGCGAGTGGATTCAGGCCAGTCTGAGCAAACCCGATGGGGCTCCGCTGCAACCAACCGCCGACCCGTTCCTGACCCTCCTGTATGCCCTGCTCGACGCACACCTGAGCGACTCCGGGTTTGGCCTCGACCAGATGACTGCCGAACTGGGCATGAGCCGCACCAACCTGTTCCGAAAAGTAAAGGCCTTAACCGACCTAACGGCCCACGAACTGCTCCGCAATTACCGGCTCAAACGCGCGGCCCACCTGCTGCGGGCCGGACAGTCGGTGAATGAGACGGCCTACCAGGTGGGCTTCGAAAGCCCGGCTTACTTCAGCAAGTGTTTCCGGGAACTCTATCAGCTGAGTCCCCGCGAGTTTATCGCCCAGACCCTTTGACCCCGCCTATGGATGGCCCGGTTGGCCACCGGTTGAGCTGATTAGACCATTCCTTATCGTATTTGGACGATTCCTTATCGTTTTGCCGGACGGTCATAACAGACCTTTGCGTCAATTCTGCCTGACCGAACGCTTTCTGTTTTGAGCAGACCGATTCGCTGCCAAATCCATGTACACGCACTCTATTGCCAAAATCACCCGCCCGGTTACCGTCATTTTCCGGACGAACTGGCTGTTGTTCGTACTGCTCCTGAGCAGTTGTCTAACCAGTCGGGCGCAGGCCATTACCGACCCCCAACCTATGGCCCTGACTACCACCCACAGCGGGCAAATCATTCCCGTTAAGCCACTCACCCAACAAGCTGACGAGTTTAGTCCCGTCAACAATACGCCTTTTTTTCCGGGTGGGCCGCAGGCCTTACAGACCTACCTGCAAAACCCGGCCCTGTACCCGCTTCCGGACCGGCTGGCGCTACGCGAAGGAAATGCTCGGGTGCAATTTCGGGTAACGGCCATGGGCCAGTTAACCCAGCTTCAGGTGGTACAGTCGGGTGGTACGCTCATCGACCAGGCTGCTCTCCGGGTTGTTGCCGGAATGCCCCGCTGGTATCCGGCGCACCGGGATGGTGCTGCCGTTTCCTGTCTGTATGAACTTCCGATTACGTTTCGGCTCGACTAAACCCGTTTATCGGGCTACGGCCAGCACCAAACCTAGTTGAGCTATCAATCTACCCTTTTACCCAAAAATAGATGAACACCACGTTTACCCCTTCCGGCAGCGCACGAGGACTGCTACTTTTACTGCTGATGCTCCTGTTGGGTGGCCCCGAGACCTGGGCTCAAGCCCCTACTAATTTTGATGTGGTAAGCATCAAACGATACAGGCCACTGGACCAAGCCGTTGAGTACATTGCCATGTTTGAGGTGGTGTTCTCCGGATTTATAGAGGACAACACAGGGCGAGCACTAGGGGACAGCGACTTTAGATTAATCACCACGGGCACGGCAACCGGCACTTTTGCCACAATATCCACGAATGGCAATAACGCATACGTGACCGTGAAAGACATTTCAGGAGCTGGTACCTTGGGGATTGAATATACAGGACGAACAACATCGGTATATACAGGAGGGGAAACGTACGAGAGTGTAGACAAGCGACCTACAGTTCTGAGCATTACCCGCAGGGATGACGAAAAACTCTGGGGCGGAAATGCGTATCCTGAATACCTTGTCATCTTTTCAGAACCCGTAACGGGTGTAGATGCAGCTGACTTTAGTGTGGCTCTCAATAATACTTACGCAGGGATTTATCGTGTCGAGGAGGC
>DATHAW010000427.1:0-7540 GCA_035296465.1 Spirosoma sp. | reverse complement strand
CGGATGTTGGCCTGAATTGTTTCGATGACGTCTTCCAGCGTGTACTGCTCCGTAACGCGTACATCGACGGTGAATGTACAGCTATCTGGCACTACGTTGTGCTGGGTACCGGCGTTGATCATCGTGACCGACATTTTGACCGGACCAAGCGTAGGCGACACCTTCGGGAATTGATACGTAATCAGCCAATTAATGTCCCGTATGGCATTATAAATGGCGTTTTCGCCTTCGTCTCGGGCGGCATGACCACTAACGCCTTGGGACTGGCAATCGAGCACGAGTAGCCCTTTCTCAGCAATGGCCAACTGCATCTCTGTTGGCTCCCCTACTATAGCAAAACTGGGGGGCGGTAGTTCAGGCAAGAGCATTTCGAGTCCATCGCGACCCGATATTTCCTCTTCGGCCGTTGCGGCCATCACCACATTATGGGTCATGGCGGGCCGGTCATAAAAATAAACAAATGCAACTAACAGAGAGACCAGACAGCCACCGGCATCATTGCTGCCTAAGCCAAACAGTTTGCCATCTTGCTCAATGGGCGCAAATGGGTCGAGAGAGTAGGACTTATTGGGCCGCACCGTGTCGTGGTGCGAGTTAAGCAGCAATGTGGGTTTAGCGGGGTCGAAATGGCGGTTAAGCGCCCATACGTTGTTTTTCAGCCGCTTGCCGGCAATCTGCCTTTCCCGAAAAAATTCCTCGATCAACGTAGCCGTTTCGGCTTCCTCCCGGCTGAACGACGGGGTTGCAATCAGCCGTTTGAGCAGAGTGAGTGCATCGGTAGTGAGGGCGTTGGATTGGGGCATGGAACAGACAGATTGGCCACCAAAGATACGGTATCAAGGCTTCCTCTTTTACGCATGGCTACAACCCCGGTTTTGGCCTATGTACCGCTGCAGGTGGATGCGCCCAACAAAGCCAAAAACTTACGCACAAATTTCCGGCACAAACTGTTACTTCTGTAGCCGGCCTACCCGGCTACTTCGCTGGTTATGCAACCTGACTTCATCATCGACTCTGTACGTACCGCACAACCCACCGCGCTCCATTTTTGGGACACCGCCCGAATGCTGGGTTTTCCGACTGCACTCTGGCGACTGCCTAATCACCACGATAAACACCTGCTTGTTTCGTTCGATAAAAGGCTGCCCCGCGTATCGGTTGACCTGGAGGAACTGCCCGCCGGATTCGCCATCAGCCCCTATGACAATCTTGATAACGACCGGCCCGGCGAATCCACCAGCAACTCTGCCCGAACACTCTTTTTGCGGGCCGATCTCCACCTCATTTTTTCCCAAACTAACCCGGAGCAAAGCGCGGTTACTCAGGGACAGGGAGCAAATGAGGAGGCTGCTCAACAGTTCAGAACCGCATTGGCCAACAGGTTGAACCGCCGGGTAAGCGAACCCAAAGCATCTGCAGCGCCAATGCCCCTACCCGATCCACAAGCGCGGGAACAGTATCTGCAGGGCGTAACGAAGGCCGTTGACGCAATGCAGCGGGGCGAACTCCGAAAAGTTGTGCTGTCGCGCACGAAGCGCATAGCCTTTGCCGACACACCCGACGCCGTTGCCTTATTCGACCAATTATGTGCCGCCTACCCAACCGCTTTTGTGTCAGCCGTTTCTTTACCTGAGACGGGGCAGATCTGGATTAGCGCCACCCCGGAACGATTGGTGAGCAGCAATGCCGATGGCATTTTCCAGACCATGTCACTGGCCGGAACACAGCCGGCCCACGAGCCGGATGGTACGCCCAAACGCCCGGCTTATGCACTATGGTCGCAAAAGGAAATTGAAGAGCAGGCGTTGGTTAGCCGTTACATCATTGACTGTTTCAAACGCATTCGGCTGAGGGAGTATCTTGAGGAAGGGCCGAAAACGATTATTGCCGGGAATCTGATGCACCTGAGTACGTGCTTCACAGTCGATACACACGCAGTGAGCTATCCCCAGCTTGGCACCGTTATGCTGCGTTTACTCCATCCTACCTCGGCGGTATGCGGTATGCCCCGCGGCAGGGCAGATTCGTTCATTAAGGGGCATGAGACCCACGACCGCGAATTTTACGCTGGCTTCCTCGGTCCGATCAACATTGGCAGCAATGATAAGCCTATTTCAGGCTACGGGGAAACCTACCAGCCAGCAGAAACTAATTTATTTGTGCATATCCGCTGCATGAAACTGGAAGGTAACATAGGGACACTCTATGCAGGCGCGGGCCTGACCGAAGACTCCATACCGGAACGCGAATGGCAGGAAACGGAGATAAAATGCCAGACCCTGCTGGACGTAATGAACAGGGCAGACTGAACAAAGGTTTATCTCACTCTGTTCAGTCTGCCCTGTTCATTACGTATTTTGTCGTTAAGCTCCCTCGGCTGGGTCGTTGGGAGACCGGGAACCGGACTCACTGGTACGATCACCAGCCTCGCTGGCTGCCGATGACTGGGTGTCACCGTCTGGTGCGGTGCCCTCCTCGTCAAGGTCTTTTGTTGTAATAAGCGGTTTTTCTTCAGGCGAATCGGATAGTGTCATATCGGCTAATTAATCAGTAAATGTAAACGGACTGGGTAAGTGTCCGTTTATGGATGGAGGACCCGGTGATATGATTGTCAGATCATGCTGTCATCGTCGAGATCATCCTCAACGTCGTCATCATCTAACTCCACGTTCAAATCATCATCGCCTATTTCCTCATCTATATCAATGAGGTCGGCTTCTCCGTAGCCGCTGGTGGCGCCGGAGCCTAGTTCATCAAAATCGGCCCCGCCATCAAAATCGTCATCATCATCGTCGAGGGCGGCTGTCTCCGGGTCGGGGTTCATCATCAGCACGTCTGCGTCCTGATCGAACAGTGGTTGGTTAATCATAGGTGAAATGGTTACAGAGTATTTCAGGTTTGCACTGCTCATAACCCCACAATTCGGGTAAGGTTGCTCTCTTTTTAAATTTATTGAGTAAACGGTATCCAAAACAGTCCGTGGCTGACCGACGTTAGTCCATAGCCAACTGTAATCAGTACCGCTGACCAGCATCGCTACTGACTTGGGGCCGGACCGGAGCCTATGCTAACTGACTTAGCCTTGCCGAACAGAGATAATCCATCGTGCTCGACCGCTCTGACAAACCACTGCTGACACCCAACCTGCACTGGGAACGTGAGGCTTTCTTCCCGAACAGAGTCTTGACTAACGGCTGGATTCAGTGGCCCGATAAACGAATTTAGGTGTACTACGGCGCACTTGGTTCAGGCGTGGACCTGGCGGAACTGGTGGTTTTGTGATCTTAGGTGTATGGCCAGTAACACAAGCCTAAATACGCCGATGCCGGTACGTATGTTCCTATAATCGAACAGGGTATCATTTCCAGTGCAAAAGCAGGCAGCAGCTTCCGTCTCGAACCAGTAAATTCAGTAGGCAGTTACTTACTGCGTGAGCAGGCAGCGATGAACTGAGCGGAAAAAATATGCTTCACTACCGGTACTTTTTCCAGAAATGGCTGAACCGCATAGATGATTTTGGCCGGAGTTGTTGGAAAGAAGAACGGAACGTAGCCTACGTAGGACCACGAGTCGATTTTTCCACCAGCTTTTTTAATCCAGGATTTCAGTTGCCATTCAAAGAAAGATTGTTCCTCATGCTCTATGTGGTATTGGGAAGTCTTTTCAATAAGTTTTAGGAGTGGGTTGTTACCATTTGGCTCCATGATAATCAGGTTATCGGCCAGCTTAAACGCATTTTCGATTGCTAGTTCCTGATTTGCCACGTGATGAAGCACACCCCGAATAACAGCTACGTCATATTTAGTTTCTGGCACCGGTAAATTCTCGTCAAGCAGGTTGATCGTCTCGAAACGCACTGACGGGTATTTTATCTTCGCTGCTTCAATAGCTGCACTGGCCGGATCGAACCCAAATACGTCAAGATGAGGAAAATTCTGTTTGTAATTATTTGTATACATGCCATCGCCACAGCCAATATCGACCAGTGTCTTATAGGATGGCTTTATGAACTTAAATATCTCGTCCTGGATACGTTTGTTAGCGACATGCGACGAAAACTTGGCGTTGGTTGTATACAGATATCCACTGTTTTCTTTAACGTTCGCGTTGAACGCGTCAACATTTTGCTTAAGTGATGTGTCCATATCAAAACAGTTAATGTCAATAGAGCAATAAAGCTTTGTAGTGTGAGTGTGCTGTTAATTATGGATAACCAAACCCTATAAAGAATGATGAAAAAGTAATCTAGCGGTGTGGGAAATTCCGAATAAGATCTACTTAGAGACTCCAAGTAGCCATTTTAAAGTATTAACAGGTCAGTTTATGCGATGCAAATGTAATGCGGAAAACATGAAAATTAAGTGCAGTATGCTATATATGTCCAATCAAGGTTTGTGTATGAGTAATTCAGGGCCTAATTACCAGCATATATTTTGCACTTTAAAGGAACAATAAAAACGATAGCCAGACGGTATTCCCTTTAAAGCCAAAAGTCACTAAACTATAGGGCTTTCCTTTATTGGCATTAGGTCAACCATATCCATTATGCATAGAAAAGCAGCTCCTGACAGCACAAGGACCAGACAGTTAAAAATCAACAAACCCAACTAATTTACTTGTGAAAATAGATACTAATTTGATTTACAGAGCAAGCCTGGTATTTTCTGGCACCTCCATAACGCTACGTATTACCTTCTTATTGGTAACACTGTTAGCCGTTGCGTGCAAAACGGCCAGATTTCCTTCTGGCCCACATTCAGCTACTATCACTGAGCAGGGATTGATTACCTGCTTTTCGGTCGGCCCATCGCCCGATGGTAAACCCGTATGGTGTGAGGCCTCGGCGGTAGCCTATGACGGCCATACCGTGTTAATTGCGAACGATAAAAATGGACCAGCCAATCTGAGTCCGGTATTCTCCAAAACACCCGCTACGTTAGCTGATTCAACGCAATCGCCAACCTACCTGATGGCACCGGCGTATGCAGAAGGGCAGAAATACGAAGATTTTGCCCAAACGCCCAACCGTAATTTTGTATTTCTAACCACTGCGTTTGACCGGGTGAAGTCGGGCAGCACCGATTGGAATAGCTATAACACTATTCTATACTGGCGCACCGGAGATGAGCAGCATCCACGCGTACTGGCACCCAGCGACACGAGCCGGTCGTCGATTGCCTACCGGGAAAAATTGGCCCGGGTGCTCGCGACCAACGAGTTTCCTGACGGTGTACCGTATTTAAAAGTTGAAGGACTCGCAGCAACGGACCAGCACCTGTTGTTTGGCATTCGGGAGGTTGGCGAGTCATACACCAGTTTCAGACCCGTCGACAAGATTGTTGCCGTTTCGTATTTTACAGAGACAACCAATCAGAGTGAAAGTTTACGGCTTAGCGACGACTGGCAGGTGGTGGCTGACTTCGATCCTGCCAAAGCCGAACCGTCCCTGCCACAGCCGCTTAGCCTGTCGAGTATAGAATTTGACCCTTATCGCAATGGCTTCTGGCTTTTAACCTCCCTCGAAACCAAAGACAGCCTTGATGCATACCTGTGGTTCATCACCCCCGCCGACCTGTTTGCCAACAAGCCCTTCACACTCATGCGTGACAGCCAGGGCAGGCCATTGCGGTTTGGTCACAAAGCTGAAGACTTAACCCCCTTAGATAAAAATCGATTGTTGGTTATACACGATGATGACCGCTTTCAGCTACCTGTCGGCGCTCAGACCCGTCAGCCCAACCAGGCTCCCTATGCCATTGTAACGGTTAAGTAAGGATAAAGCCGGGCCCTTCCGACGGACTGGCCCGGTTTATAACAAAGACTGTCAACCCCCATGCTGTAACCAGCACGTCATTTGGGTTCATTATTTACTGAACCTGACCAAAAAACGAGTAGGTACCGGTTATAAATCCCAGAATGCCACTAGCGTGGTTTGCTCCTCTCAGGGTAACTAATTCGACATTGGAAGCACCCCGTTTCTGCATGGCATTATACGCATTGAGCGAGTTCAGGTAAAGCACCGTATCATCGGCATCGCCATGAAAAAGCCGGGTGGGCGTACGAGGCTTCCAGTCGTGGATATCGTTATCCTGCACGGCTTTGAGGAATTCAACATCTTTGCCATCCAGAACAGCTTTTTTGAAACTGTCGGTAAACGTAGTATTCAGGCTAACGCCGATGTCCGCATCCTTACCCTTTGCCGTGACCTGTGTTGCGTAGGGCTCCCTGAAATAGTATGACATGGGCCTATTCAGACCGTAAATCCGGTTATAGGTCAGCAATACCCAGATGTATAGTCGGTTGATGTAGGCAGAACCACTCGAGCGTTCGTTAACGACCTGCCGCATAAACGCAGATTTGTCATAGGCCCCAGCTCCGCAGCTTGACGCCATCAGGTTAAATTCGCCATTGGTTTCTTCTTCGATTTTCTTCTGCAGGGCCATCGTCGCATAGCCTCCTTCAGAATATCCTGCGATGTATAAGCGCTTATCCCAGTTTACGTTTCCTTCGCTCAAAAACTCGCGGGTGGCCCGCAGCATGTCGAGCGAGGCCGTAGCCAGGCTGCTACGGTGTTCGTAGGTATGGGGCACGTCCTTAGAGGCTCCGTATCCAATATAGTCGGGAGCCGCAATGATATAGCCCTGGGAAGCCAGTACAGATCCAAACGTATAGACCTCGCTACCCGATCCGAAGTATGAAGGCGCATCCGAATCGTTCTGAATAGTGCCATGCTGTAAACTGAGCATTGGCAGAGCAGTGGGTACGTCGGAAGGAATAAGCACTGCCCCGGATGCTTTAATTTTTGTACCGTCGGTGTTGGTCGTGTTATAATCTAGCCGGTATACTTTAACACCGTACCGAATAAAGAACTGCAACACGGCGCTCGTTCCTGTGTAACGACTACGTAGTTGAGCAGCCGTAATTTCGGTCAGGAGCGAACTGCTAACAAGGGTTCGGGCGGGGACAGGTGCAGCGGGATCAGCATCAGTGGCTATCCGGCAGCCTGTCGGGGCAACCATCAACAAACCACTCATTAACAATAGGACAAAAAGAGACTTGATGGTCAGCATGAATCAATTCGTGAAATTTCTCGTGTTTACACAGTTATTTAACGCAGCCATTACAGTTTTCGTTTGCTCATCTACAGACTGACAATGAACTGAGGATGGCTTGATCAGAGCGTATTACAACCCTAACATAAATGCCTATTCGGTGTGGAGGGGGTTCTACACAAATAGGCATCGGCCTTCCCGGCTACTCTACTAAGTTTATTCACTAATAGTACTGTATGCAGGTTAAAACAGCAGAACAGTATCCGGATAATGCGCTCATAATCATACATATAATAAAAGGCCATACCACTTAATCTACTTTCTGTATTAAACTGGTACAGCGTTTGGGTGTCTATAGGCAGTACCAATTTATTCACAACACATATGAAAAGTCAGTTCAAGTCAATCGGTAAGATGTCGCTGCTCCTACTTTTAGTGGGCAGTCTTTTATCGTCCAACGGCCTAACCAGCTGTAAGTCAGTAAAGAA
>DATHAW010000426.1:0-2282 GCA_035296465.1 Spirosoma sp. | reverse complement strand
TCGGTCGACGGCAAGAAAGTAGCGACCAAACGCCTGCTTGTCCGGCACCAATAGGCTGGCGGGGGATTGTTAATTTTTCTAAACGAACTGAGTTTTACGCACCCCGTCGGCACTATACGGGTTGCATCGACGTTAGAACGATGCAGCCCGTATTTTTTTCGTATCTTTGCCAGCGTATGCAACAACGTCAAATTAGTAAGCTTCTGCTCGGAGCCTGGTTCGTGGTTTTGCTGGGTGCCTGTAGTCCGTTCTCGAAACTTCAGAAAACCGGTACAGACGACCAGAAATATAAAGCAGCCGTTGAATACTACAAAAAGAGCGACTGGTATCGGGCTGGTGTCTTGTTCGAAGAGTTGATTCCGGTTCTTAAAGGAAGTACTGAGTCCGAGATGGCCCAGTTTTATTACGCCCACACGCAGTATCATCAGCAACAGTACCTGCTCAGCGCTACGCTCTTCAAGAAATTCTACGAAACATTTGCCCGGAGCGATTACGCCCAGGAAGCGATGTACATGTATGCTTTCTCGCTCTACAAAGACACCCCGGCTTTTAACCTCGATCAGTCCAATACGCTGACGGCGACATCAGCCCTGCAGGATTTTGTCAATGCATATCCTGACAGTCAGTATAAGGAAGACTGCACCCGCATGATTTTGGAGTTGCGGCAGAAACTGGAGCGGAAAGCCTACGAAAAAGCCAAACTTTACTACAAAACAAGTGGGTTTAACATCGCATCGTACAAGTCGGCGGTCATCGCTATTGAAAACTTTCAAAAGGAATTTCCGGATTCAGAATACAATGAAGAACTGGCGTTTCTGAAAGTAGACGCGGAGTTTAGTCTGGCCCAGAATAGCATGGAAACGAAGCAAAAGGAGCGTTACCAGGAAGCAATAAATTATCACCAGGCATTCATCGATAAATACCCGACCAGCAGCTTCCTAAAACAATCCGAAAAAATGTACGAAACCAGCCAGAAAGAAATCGAACGGCTGGCGAAGGAAGAACAGGCACGCGAAAAAGAGAAAGAAAAAACAAAAGCTCCCGACCCTAATCGCCCGGCGAAGGTAACGGCAGCCAATTAATACAAGTGGTTAGACAACTGGATTTAAGGCTATTGTCAAAAGGCACCAATTCCACTAAAGCTACCCCTTATCACCAAACGATTATCGACAATTTATGGCAACAAATCAATCCATCATCACCCGCAATAATGACAAGATTGCGGTTAAGACCGGCAATCTGTACGAATCGGTTGCCATTATTTCGAAGCGCGCCCGGCAAATCGCTACCAAGAACAAAGAAGAACTGAGCAATAAACTGTCGGAGTTTGTTTCGGCGGTTGATAACCTCGAGGAGGTGTTTGAGAACCGCGAGCAGATCGAAATTTCCAAGTTTTATGAGCGGATGCCAAAGCCGACCTCTATTGCAACAGACGAGTTTCTGGAAGATAAAATTTACTGGCGCTACGCAGAAGGCGAAGGCCAGCAATAGACTGGGCCGTTAACCGATTTCGTTCCTGACCGCCCGGTATCGCTGCCGGGCGGTTTTTGTGTTTGATTAGACGTTGTCTGGCGGGCTTTGTCCCCTCATTTTCATGAATGGCAAACGTATCCTTCTCGGCGTAACGGGCAGCATCTCGGCCTATAAATCAGCGTTACTGGTTCGGCTGCTGATCAAAGCCGGTGCCGAGGTGCAGGTCGTCATGACCAAATCGGCCAAAAGTTTCATTACGCCCCTGACCCTGGCTACGCTGGCCAAACGCCCCGTGTTGTCCAGCTTTGTCCATACGGGAAATGACGGCCGGGGCGAGGGCCAATGGACCAATCACGTGGAACTGGGCCTTTGGGCCGATGCCATCGTGGTGGCTCCGGCCTCGGCGCACACGCTGGCCCGCTGCGCCAATGGCCTCTGCGACGACCTCCTGTCGGCGGTGTATCTGTCGGCTAAATGCCCGGTTTTTTTCGCCCCGGCGATGGATCTGGACATGTACCGGCACCCCGCCACTGAAGAGAACCTGCGTCGGCTGGCCCAGTTCGGCAATCACATAATCCGGGCCGAACACGGTGAACTGTCCAGTGGGCTGGTGGGCGAAGGGCGGCTGGCCGAACCCGAAACGATCATGCAGGTGCTCGATGCGTTTTTTAACCGACCAATGCCCCTGGCGGGCAAACATGTGCTCATAACGGCCGGACCCACGCAGGAATTTATCGATCCGGTACGCTACATCAGCAACCACTCGACCGGCAAAATGGGCTATGCCATCGCCGGGGCATTTGCCCGTG
>DATHAW010000425.1:0-6934 GCA_035296465.1 Spirosoma sp. | reverse complement strand
GAGGTCATGCTGAAGACAGTACGTAATGTCTTTCTGGATGCCTAAACGCTGTAGCCGTTTGATGTGCGAGGAGTTAGCTAAATAGGCAGGGAGATTATCTTTGCCTTGTTCGTAGAGCCGCCAGGCCATGATGGCGCTGTCTTCGGCCATAGCATAACTGTCTTTCAGCCGCTCCACCAGTGCCCCGGCAAACAGCGTATCTTCCAGGTTGACGCGACCTTTCCAGCCCGCGCACAGAACCATTACGTCGTAGCGCTCGGCTTTCAGGCAGCGCACAATAGCCTCTAAGTTCAGGAACGATCCCACCAGCACTTTCACTGCCTGGCGTGAACGCGTGATGGCCAGTGTTCCATTAGTGGTAGTCATGGCTACGTTGGCACCCCGAATCTGCTCATTCATGTAGGTGAACGGCGAGTTGTCCAGCTCGAACCCATCAACCCGGTGTGCATTGCGCTCGGCAGCGGCTAAGTAACCACGTTCCTGCCAGTCGCGGCATTCATCTATAGTAGCAACGGGCACGATGGTTTTAACGCCGTGGGCAAAGGCCGTAACCATGCAGGACGTAGCCCGGAATACATCGGCTACCACCACAATGGTGTTTTCAACTTGGTGAAGGTGTAATAAATCAGGGGTAAGACAAACGTCGATTTGTTTCATTATATGGGGAACACAAATGAGATGGATGAGACGGATGTAGTGGATTAACACTGACCGGTGTTAATCCACTACATCCGTCTCATCCGTGTACCAGTACTTATTTTTTTACGAAGGGTAATTTTACAACCTGCACCTTCAGAAGCTTATCGCGGACGTTCACAAACAATTCAGAACCAGGCTTGCTAACCGACGTAGGTACGTAACCCAGGCCAATGCCTTTGCCAAGCGTGGGCGACTGGGTGCCAGAGGTCACCTCTCCCACTTTATGGCCGTCGGCATCGGTGAGATCGTAGTGCCCACGCGGGATGCCCCGGTCAATCATCTCGAACCCAACGAGTCTGCGCGCAATGCCCTGTTCTTTCTGCTGTTTCAGGACATCGGCGTCGATGAAGTCATGCGTGAATTTGGTGACCCAGCCCAGTCCTGCTTCTAATGGTGAGGTATCATCGGTAATGTCGTTGCCGTAGAGGTTATAGCCCATTTCGAGCCGTAGCGTGTCGCGGGCACCAAGACCGATGGGTTTGATACCGTAGGGCTTTCCGGCCTCCATAATGGCGTTCCAGACACCCTCTGCCTGGTGATTCGATACGTAGATTTCGAAACCACCCGCGCCCGTATAGCCAGTTGCCGACACGATGGCATTGGCATAGCCGGCAAAATCTGTTTTCTCGAAGGTGTAGTACGTCATTTCGAGGTCAGCGGGCGTGAGCGTTTCCAGCGCCTTGGCCGCCATTGGCCCCTGCACTGCAAACAAGCACATGCCGTCCGAAATGTTAACCATTTGCACGTCATAATCAGGGGCATACTGGCTGATCCAGGTCCAGTCTTTGTCGATGTTCGACGCATTCACTACGAGCATATACTCTACCTCGCTGATGCGATAAACCAGCAGATCGTCGACGATGCCACCCCTGCCGTTGGGCAGGTAGCTATACTGCACCTTGCCATCGAAGAGGGTGCTGGCGTCATTGGCCGATACGCGTTGGATAAGGGCCAGTGCTCCCTCTCCTTTGAGAACGAATTCGCCCATGTGCGAAACGTCGAAGATGCCAACCCCGTTACGGACGGTATGGTGTTCGTCGAGGTCTGAGGAGTAGCGGACGGGCATGTTGTAGCCCGCAAACGGCACAATCTTAGCGCCTAATTGCTGATGAATGTGATGAAGGGGAACCTGCTTAAGCGACATTAGCGCGGGGGTTATCCGGCAAATTTACGAACGTATCACAGACTTAGGCCCCCTTTTGACCCGAATGCTGCCTGAACAAGGGCATAACGGCAATTATCGAAACATGAAATTGACGGGGGCCACCTAATTATAGAGAACGCCTGCGTTTTACTCGTTGCGACACAGGCAGTTAAGGATAGTTAAGGGTAGATGAAGGTAGGATCTCACTTATTTAGAAAAGTATCACCATCCATCTGTCAAACCACTCAGAATAAAGATTATGACGGTATTTAATTCAAATCAAGCTAGGCCACGCTGGGCGTTGTTGCTCATAGCCGGTAGTGTGAGCATCGCACTGACCGTTAAGGAGCCAATTGGAGTGGGTGCTAAGCCACCCAAAGGCGCCGAAGTTCTCTTCGACGGGTCGCGTAAGATGCTCGATGAGAAGTGGACCTATTGGCAGGGTCCCCGGTTGGCCGCAACGATGCCCATAAAGTGGGCCATTGAGAAAGATCCGGCTGGTACCGGCACCGTAATGAACACGAATGACCCCGCTGCGGCAGGTGGCAAATACGGAGCTGCCGACATCGTGACCAAAGAAGCATTCCGCGACTTTCGGCTGCATATCGAGTTCTACGTCAGCAAGCCGGGTGGTAACAGTGGCGTGTATCTTCAGAACCGCTACGAGGTTCAGATATTCGACGGCGACACCACCTCGCACGGTCTGGGGGCCATCATCAACGAATCGAAGTCACCCTATAAGTATTATACAGGTCCGGGCAAATGGAACGCCTATGATATCAAGTTCCGGGCGGCCAGGTTTCAGGATGGTAAACGAACCGAGCCAGCCATGGCGACCATATACCTCAACGGTACTAAAGTCCATACCAACCAAACCATCAATCAGGTGTGGGGTGGGCCGAACTCGGGTATCGACGGTGGTAATGACGGGGGCAAGGGTATTACTGACACACCCGGCGGCATCAAGCTACAAGCCGAAGGGCACGACGTACTTTACCGGAATATCTGGATTAGTAAACTAGACCTGAAACAGCCTAATACCGACTTTTAATCTAGGTCTATTAATAATGATGCAACCGGTTAAGTAGCAGTCAAATGCTCCCAATGGATAAGCAACAAGACAGTCGGCGAACATTTTTAAAAACGGCTATTGTCGGCCTTCCGCTTGCCGGAGCCATGCGCCCGACGTCACTAGCTGCGGCAGAAACGAAAAAGCAGAATACCATCAGGCTTAGCTGCAACCTCTACTCGTTCAACGAGCCACTGGCAAGTGGGCAAATGACACTCGACCAGGTGCTGACCTTCTGCGCCGGTCTGGGGTTCGATGCCGTTGATCCAACGGCCTACTACTTCCCTAACTATCCCGCCCTGCCAGACGACAGCTACGTGTATCAGATCAAGCGAAACGCATTTCGGTTGGGGCTCGACATTAGTGGAACAGGAGTACGTAATGATTTTACCCTGCCCGATCCGACCCGCCGAAAAGCCGAAGTAGAACTCGTCAGGCGGTGGATTGGGGTTGCCGCTCGTTTGGGTGCCCCGGTGATCCGCGTTTTCGCCGGCACTGGTAAAGAATTGCCAGCTGGCTACAACCGGGAGGAAGTTACGGGTTGGGTCGTCGACGCCATTCGGGAATGCACGTTCTACGGGGCTAAACAAGGGGTGATGATCGTTTTGCAGAATCACGCCGATTTTATCCAGACCGCCGACCATATCCTACAAATTGTACGTGGGGTAAACTCCGACTGGCTGGCCGTCAATCTGGATATTGGCAGCTTTAAAACGGGTGATCCATACCGTCAGATTGCCCAGATCGCTCCCTATGCCGCAACGTGGCAGATCAAAGAAAACCTATTTGTTAATGGTCAGGAAAGAGAAACGGATTTGGGTAAAATCGTCCGTATCGTGCGCGAATCTGGCTATAGAGGGTATCTGCCCATCGAAACATTAGGCAAAGGCGACCCACGGGTGAAGGTGCCGGCCTTTTACGAAAAAGTAAAAAAGGCCCTGGTAATGACTGATTAATAGGGCGTTCGATACGTAAACATTGCCAAAAAATCCTTTTATTTGTAGTGCTACAAATACATTTTGACGAAAATAAACTCAATCGTTCAGATTTATGAAGAATAATGAACAGGTGCCTGCTGACGGGACAAACGGTAGTTCCCGGCGGTCATTCCTGAAAACCCTTGGCGTAGTAGCCGCTACGGCGCCAACCACCCTGGTCGACATAAAGGCAGCGGGCGTCGCTTCTCCGCAATACCTCAACTTGATAAAAAGTCACGCCAGTACATCGGCTAACGGTAAAGTGCGCATTGCGCTTATCGGTACGGGAGGCATGGGTATCGGTGATGCGCAGACGGCTCTAATGATTGACGGTATTGAGATGGTAGCTGCCTGCGACCTGTATGATGGCCGCCTGCGCCGGGCCAAAGAGCTTTGGGGCGATGGGCTTACCGTAACAAAAGACTACCGCCAACTACTCGAACGCACAGACATTGACGCCGTAATCAACGCCACGACGGACCACTGGCATGAGAAAATCTCGTCTGACGCCATGCGGAAAGGCAAGCACGTCTACTGTGAAAAGCCGATGGTCCAGAAGGTAGAGGATGGACACACACTCATAAAGGTCGCTAATGAAACCGGTAAAGTGTTTCAGGTAGGAAGCCAGTTTGCCTCGTCAATCATCGTTGCCAAAGCAAAGGAGTTGCTCAAAGCAGGCGACATTGGCGAACTGGTATTTGCCGAAGCTCAGTACGACCGTCATAGCGCCATGGGAGCGTGGCAGTACTCGATTCCGCCCGATGCATCGCCCCAAACGGTTGACTGGGATACCTACCTCGGCACGGCACCAAAACGCCCCTGGGACCCCCTCCGCTTTTTCCGGTGGCGCAACTACCTGGACTACGGAACGGGTATCGCTGGTGATTTATACGTTCACCTGCTGACATCGCTGCATTGCATTACTGGCTCTAAAGGTCCAAACCGGGTCTATTCGAGCGGGGGATTGCGCTACTGGAAAGATGGCCGCGATGTGCCGGACATTCAGTTGAGCATTTACGACTATCCCAAAACGGCTGAACACCCCGAGTTTAACCTGACAACCAGGTCTAATTTTGTGGATGGTGGCGGAGGAACGTATTTGGTTCGGCTAGTTGGCACGGAGGGAGATATGTCACTTGGTTTCGATACGCTGACTGTCCGGAAGAACAAATTTCCGAAAGCACCGGGCATGTCTATCGACAACTTCCCTAAAGATCAGAAAGATCTGTTTGTTGCGGAATACAACAAAATGTATCCATCGCATCCGGAAATGGAAAGTCCGAAGGACTTTAAATACGCCATGCCCAAAGATTACAAAGGCGATCGCTATGAACACTTTGTAAACTTTTTTAACTCTGTGCGTGATAAAAAACCAAATGTTGAGGATGCTACGTTTGGTCTTCGTGCCTCAGGTCCAACACAGTGTGGCAATATGAGCTATTTTCAAAAGAAAGTAGTGAGTTGGGACCCCGTCAAGATGCGGATTGGGAACATAGCATAATTGCAGAGCACTACAGGATAGCAACTTCTAAATGGAGTTGAACGCTGTATCAGACCATAAACGTAAAAGAAAAGGTAAGTCTTAGCGGACTTACCTTTTCTTTTGTAAGTCATCGAGCAGGTAGTCCAGGCCGTTCAGCCTGATTTCGTACAGGGTTTGCAGCAGCATACCGAGTTTGCCCGAAGGAAACCCTTTTTGCGCCAGCCATTCCAGATAGGCGGTTGGTAACTCCCGAAGCAGACGTCCTTTGTACTTGCCATACGGCATGGGATAGCGTAGCAATTCAAGCAATAGGTCAGGATTTCCCTGTGGTAAGTCTTCTGCCATGATTTATTTTTGGGTGGACTATTTAGGTTGATAGCCCACCCAAAAGTATGCTGAAACCGACCAGGTGTTAAGCTTGCCTACCTACAATGGGCAAGACTGGTCACGTAAACTTAGACCAAGGGCTAAAATTAAGGTTACTGTCCATGGGCCGGTTAAACGATCGTCTCTTGATTACGTCTAACCTATGTAAGTCTCATACAGAAGGCGATGAAAAAGACAGGAATACTCTTGACACTAATGGTGGGCGTGACGTTCGGCCTCACGGGTACGAATGCGACACAGGCGCAGGTAGAGTATAGTCAACCGGGATATAGTCAGCCAGGTTATAACAACCAACGCGGATATAACCAGCCGGGGTACAATCAACCGAGTTATCCCAATCAGCCCGATTACAATCAGCAGAATTACGGCCAACCATATGGCCAGGCTCCGGGTTTCTATGACGAATTAGGCCCGTATGGTCAGTGGGTTCAAACGCCGGAGTATGGAAACGTCTGGATTCCGGACGTAGAGCCGGGTTTTCAGCCCTACGCCACCAATGGCCACTGGGTTGTAACGGAGTATGGCAACACCTGGATCTCGGATTATTCGTGGGGCTGGGCACCGTTCCACTACGGTCGATGGTACCTGGACCGGTATCGGGGTTGGGCGTGGGTGCCGGGCAACGAATGGGCACCGGCCTGGGTTTCGTGGCGTTCGGGCGGAGGGTACTATGGATGGGCACCGCTGGGGCCAGGTGCCAACTTCAATATGAACGTCAATATTCCGCCTAACTACTGGGTATTTGTGCCTCAGGCGTACATCACCAGTCCGCGCCTTTATAGCTACTATGCGCCCCGCCCACGCGTTGTTAACATCTATCAGAATACAACGATCATTAACAATGTATATAGGGCCAACAACCGGGTGTATGCCTACGGACCTCGCCGGGAGGAAATTGAGTACGTAACGCGCCGGAGCGTACCGGTGTATCGGATTGAGGATTCCGGTCGGCCGGGTCGGGATGTCATTAGGGGTAATGCCGTTGGTATTTACCGTCCCGATATGAACCGTCGTGGACGCGGCAACGACAATCCGTATTCCAACGATCAGCGTAATTACCAGCGCCGTGACTATAATACTAATTCAAGCAGAAATAACGCAAATCAGCGGGCTAATCAAGTAGAGCAAAGTCAGCCATCCTCGCAACCACAACGTCAGGAATCGTATCCATCGGG
>DATHAW010000424.1:0-3866 GCA_035296465.1 Spirosoma sp. | reverse complement strand
GGGGGCGACGTGCTGGCGGGGGAGGGTACGTGGTCTGTCGCTCTCGACTCAACGATAATTACACTACGTAATGCAGCCATCACGACTTCAGGCGATACGTATCGTCACCTCGACTATCGGGGCCGACGGTACTCACATATCATGAATCCCCGTTCGGGTCTTGGCCTTCGTCATTTTGTGCGGGCAACCGTTCGGGCCCCTGATGGTTGGCGGGCTGATGCCCTCACAAAAGTGTTTAGCGTAGCGCGTGGCTGGCCATTTAGATGGTACAAAAGCCGCCGGTTGCTAAACCGGTTCCCCGGCGCAGAGGTGCTGATACTGGAAAACAAAAATGGCCGACTGCGCCAGTGGCAGTCGGCCGGATTTTGATTTGTATTGTATTACGCTTCTATACTGTTACCGTTTTTCCTGGAACAGCAATCGGATATAGACCGTTAGCATCGGGCAAGCTCTTGGGCTTTGCATCCCAGGAAAGTTTATCAGGGAACAGGTCGATTTGCGAATTTAAGGCATCGTCCCACTTGATTACTTTGCCCGAATACGTTGCCATACGGCCCATAATAGAGGTCATCGTACTTTTAGCCACTCGCTCGGCGTCGGCAAATTTGTATTCGCCCTTGGCAATCGCATCGAACAGTTCGTCATGCTCAATCTGGTAGGGGTTACCATCGTTTTTAGCGTTGTGGCTGTAAATCGGTTGACCATTATAACCCAGTAAGGCGCTACTCTTTTTCTCCATACCTTCTACCTTACCTTTTGTACCCAGGAACATCTCGTCGACCCGGCTGTAGGTACCTTCATAGTGGCGGCACTGGCTGTTGATGGTTGTGCCATCGGCATAGACAAAATCGACGATGTGGTGATCAAAAATTTCGCCGTAATCTTTACCGTTCCGAACCTGCCGTCCGCCCGTTCCCTGACAAGAAACCGGATAGCTGTTTTTCACCCAGTTGGCCACGTCGATGTTGTGAACGTGCTGCTCCGTGATGTGGTCGCCACAGAGCCAGTTGAAGTAATACCAGTTTCGCATCTGGTAATCCATTTCGGTCTGATCGGGTTTGCGGGGTTTCTGCCAGACTCCACCGCTAACCCAGTATACCTGCCCACCAACAATATCGCCCAGCGCACCATCGTGGATGCGCTTGATCATCTCGCGGTAACTGGGTTGGTAGCGCCGTTGTAGGCCTACAACTACGTTTAGTTTTTTCTTTTTGGCTTCTTCTGCAGCGGCCAGCACCCGCCGGACACCCGGTGCATCGGTGGCCACCGGCTTTTCCATGAAAACCTGTTTATTCTGCCGAACGGCTTCCTCAAAGTGGCTGGGCCGAAATCCGGGCGGTGATGCCAGAATCACTACGTCGGCCAGTGCAATAGCCTGCTTATAGGCGTCGAAGCCTACGAACTTGTGGTCTTCCGGTACGTCCACTTTTGGCGTTCCGTCGGTGGCTTTGGCCCCGCGCGCGGTCAGGGCTTTATAGGCGTCGTCGAGCCGGTCGCGGTAGGCATCGGCCAGTGCCACAATTTTGACATTTTGTTTGGTGCTGAGCGCCTGTTGCGCTGCGCCCGTGCCACGCCCGCCACAGCCAATGAGCGCCACTTTAATGGTGTCGTTGACTGAAAAATGATAGCCGGGATTGGCCGTGGCCGCCTTGGTTTGAAAAGGTAAACTGCTCAATAAGGCACCGCCGGTGAACAGACCTGATGCTTTCAGGAACTCCCGCCGGTCTTGATTAGATTCGTTTTTCATGACAGTAAAGATATTGACTAGTAGCTATTTACCGGCAAAAGGCCGGGGTTTGTCTGATTTACTAGTTCAAGGTGAACATTTGTGCATTCTCTTTCCAACTTGAGGTCGATTCTGCCTGATGGACAGAAACCGTTATAATTTTGCAGAAACGGACACGGTAGGTTTGCTTTAAACTTGCTTAGTGAGAGCCACCCATACTGTTTGCGTCAATGTCACCTGTAACTTACAATTACTCTTTTGATAATCAGTAGGGTATTGAGGGGGCTCAAAAAATAAATTTATTAATACAAAGATAATTTTGCACAAAAGTTATAGTCGTGCGTATGTTTATCGACTAAAGAATGAAACGACTAAAAAAGTCCTGATGATTGTAACTACTATGCGAAAAACTATTACTTCATTCACGCTGTTTGTCTGGCTTCTCTGCTTAGTGAGCGTCAGTGCGATGGCCCAGACAAGAATTACCGGTAAAGTAACT
This sequence comes from Spirosoma sp., assembly GCA_035296465.1. GTDB lineage: Bacteria > Bacteroidota > Bacteroidia > Cytophagales > Spirosomataceae > Spirosoma. The sequence continues at coordinate 1,641 of DATHAW010000424.1, read as the reverse complement.
GATGACGCGAAGAAAGAGACCCTGGCTGGTATTAGTGTTGCTGTGAGAGGAACAGTGGTTGGAACCATCACTGATACCAGAGGAAATTTTTCTCTATCAACCAACACAGCACGGCCCTTTACGCTCGTCGTGACAGGCGTTGGTTTTCAAACTCAGGAGTTTACGATCAGCAACGACCAGACCAACCTGGACATCAGTCTGAAAGAGCAGGTGCTGGTTGGTCAGGAGGTTGTCGTGTCGGCCTCGCGGGTAGAGGAAAGCATACTGCGGTCGCCGGTGACGGTGGAGAAAATGGACATCCGGGCCATTCAAAGTACGCCATCCACCGATTTCTACGGTGGCCTGGCCAACATCAAAGGCATCGACGTGGCCACGCAGGGACTGCTATTCAAATCCATCAACATGCGGGGCTTCGGCGCAACGGGTAATCCCCGGACGGTGCAGCTCATCGACGGCATGGACAACTCGGCGCCAGGGCTTAATTTCCCCGTCGACAACATTGCGGGCATACCCGAACAGGATGTGGAGAGCGTTGAGATTTTGCCGGGAGCGGCTTCGGCCCTTTATGGCCCCAACGCCATTCAGGGGTTGATTCTGCTCAACAGCAAAAGCCCGTTTCTGTACCAAGGCTTGAGCGCCAACGTGAAAACGGGCGTGATGAGCGCATCGAACCGGGCCACGGCCAACACGGGATTCTACGACGCGTCGATCCGGTATGCCAAAGCGTTCAACAACAAATTGGCCTTCAAGGTCAACCTGTCCTACATTCAGGCTAAGGACTGGGAAGCGACTAATTACACCAACCTGAACACCGTTCCTGGCACTTCGGGCGGCAACCCCGATCCAAACCGGGGAGCGGGTACGGCCATCAACTACGACGGTATGAACGTGTACGGCGATGAGAATCAGCAGAACCTGCGTACCGTAACCAATGGCATCATCAGCAGCACGGCAACACCGGCGAATGTCCGAACGCTGCTGCAATCGGGATTGGCGGCCGGGCAGATTCCCAACAACAGCATCAGCCGGACGGGTTATGCCGAGCGTGATCTGGTTGACTACAATACTAAAAGCTTGAAAGTAAACGGAGCCGTTCACTACCGGATTACGGACAAAATTGAAGCCATCGGTCAGGTGAATTACGGTTTCGGTACCACGGTTTATACGTCTGTCGGTCGTTACTCGCTCCGGGATTTCAGTCTCGCGCAGGGCAAAGTTGAGCTACGGGGCGACAATTTCACCCTGCGGGCGTACACCACGCAGGAACGGTCGGGTAAGTCATACGCGGCCGGGATAGCTGCCATATCGTTGAATGAGGCCTGGAAGCCAAGCACTGCCTGGTATCCACAATATGCTGTGGCCTACGCACAGGCGCGGGGAGCGGGTCAGGCCGACGATGCCGCCCACCTGACGGCGCGGGGTGTGGCCGATCAGGGTCGTCCCATACCAGGTACAGATGCGTATAACACGTTGTATGAGCGTGTACGGACGTCGTCCATATCCAGCGGTCAGGGTGGTGCATTCCTCGATAAGTCGAACCTCTACCATGCCGAAGGAGTCTATAACTTCAAGAATCAGATCCGGTTTGTGGATCTGTTAGTGGGGGGTAACGTACGGCAGTATCAGCTTGGCTCGGAAGGA
>DATHAW010000423.1:0-18250 GCA_035296465.1 Spirosoma sp. | reverse complement strand
GACTCGTTACGGTTTATCGCATCGTCGCTGTTTAAACCTAGTGAGACGGTTGACGAGTATGATTTCGATGCAGCTGACGACGAAACGGTCAAGAAATTGAATAATGATTATCGGACCGTAGCACCCGTAGCAAAAGGGTCGCCCGCACTGGCCGTTAATCTTTACAATAAGTCAGCTTATACGTCCGAAAAATTAGCCGAGTTGAGCCCAATTAAGGAGCAAGTCGTTCACCTGAGTCTGAATAAGATGCCCGTGAAAGACACTGACTTAAAGCAGGTCAGCGCCTTCAAAAACCTTAAGAAATTAAATCTGAGTTTCACCGACATTACGGGCAAGGGTTTGACTGAACTTACTACGCTGGAGCAATTGAAGACACTATCGCTTTCGGGAACAAACGTACAGTACGCAGATCTTCAAAAACTGATTGGTCAATTCAAAAGTCTAAAAACGGTATCGCTTTGGAATACCGAACTAACAACCGCTCAAATTGCCCAGTTGCAGAAAGCCAACGCCCGTATCGAGTTTATTGCCGGATTCGACGGGGGCACTAGTGAGCCTATCAAGCTTAATCCACCACAGCTAAAAAGCAACTCTACGATCTTTAATCAATCGCTGGTTCTGCAGCTTAAACACCCAATTAAAGGCGTACAAATCCGCTATACAACCGACGGAACCGAGCCCGACAGCGTGAACTCCCCAATATTTACGAATCAGACCCTCTTTGACCAACCTGCAACTATTAAAGCGAAGGCTTATAAGGAGGGTTGGTTTGGAAGCAATGTGGCCACGTTCGATTTGTATAAAAGAACGTATATACCCGATAGTGTAAACTTGCTCCTGCCGCTCAACCCGGTTCATCAGGCCGAGGGTGCCCACACATTTTTTGATGGTAAACTCGGTACGTTCAATGCCAATAGCCCTGCCTGGGCCAACAACTGGGCAGGATTTAAGAAAAACGATATGGCCTTAGTGTCCGAGTTTTCTAAGCCTGTAAGCCTAAGCTCGGTTGCCCTACGTATTATGGTGGAGGAAGAAACGGGTATTTTCCCGCCGGGGACCATCGAAATCTGGGGCGGGGCAAATCGGCAAAACATGAAGTTGATTACGACGCTCAGGCCTGACCAGCCCATCAAAAAAAGTCCCCCTGTCCTGAAAGCCGTTACGTGCCGCTTTAGTCCGCAGACCGTCTCCTGCCTAAAAATCATCGCGAAACCCCTAAGTCAGCTTCCTGACTGGCATGCAAACAAAGGTAAACCAGGGTTATTACTAGTCGATGAGGTGTTTTTTAATTAAGGCCAACTCAACGTAGTGTCGGTCCCTCCAGTTACTTGCCTGTCTTAGCAGAAGGTAATGTTAGCAAAACGCTGACTGGCAATCCACACTGAATTTATCAATTGAACCGGTGGGGAGACTGTGCACGCTGATACACGGAGAAACCTTCTATAACTTCTCCCGAAAAAATATAATAAATATTCGAGCGGGGATAGGTAAGTATGGGAAAGTTTACTGCTTTAAATTGGTAATATTTGGCTATTCTATTGTCTTTTTTTAAAGAAGATTACCTAAAAACCTAACTTTTATTGTATCAATCATGAAAAAGTTTTACTCGCTAATAGCGCTGAGTACGGTGGCTGTTTTCCACAGTAGCCTGGCGCAGCAACCAGCCAGGCTGGTTCCCAGAGGTGATGACCCGGTTAGGGGCAATCTGGTAGCCATGCACGTTCCCCGTTCGGCGTGGGCAGTGGCAGACCCTGCGTCGGCGGATGTGACGGTAACGGGCCGGGTAACCGACGAGAAAGGGGAAGGGTTGCCGGGCGTTAGTGTGGTGGTGAAAGGAACCACCCAGGGCGCCACAACCGATGGCACGGGCAGTTTTCGGGTCTTAGCCCCCAGCACCCGATCGACGCTTGTCTTTAGTTTTGTCGGCTACGGGAGCAAAGAAGTAGTGGTAGGGTCGCAAACGGTCATCAACGTTACCCTCAGCCCCGACGATCAGACGCTGAATGAAGTGGTGGTGGTGGGTTACGGCAGTCAGTTGAAAAAGGAAGTAACCGGAGCGGTGCAGACCATTAGCGCAGGCGAGATTAAAGACTTGCCTGTGTCGCAGATTGGGCAGAAACTACAGGGTCGACTGGCCGGGGTGCAAATCAACCAGACCACCGGCCGACCCGGAGCCGGTATCAACATCCGCATCCGGGGGCAATTGTCCGTATCGGCGGGTAGCGAACCGCTCTACGTCGTTGACGGCTTTCCCATTACGGGCAACATTGCGCAGTTGAACCCCGACGAGATAGAAGACATTTCGGTGTTGAAAGATGCCGCGTCGACCTCGCTCTATGGTTCGCGGGCGGCAAACGGCGTCGTGCTGATTACTACGCGCCGGGGCAAAAGCGGCCAGACCAACGTCAGCTTCAATGCGTTTGCCGGCATTCAGCAGGTTCCGCAGCGGGGACTCGTCAAAATGCTTGATGCGCAGCAGTTTGCGCAGTTTAAGAAAGAGTTTTTCGAAGATCAGAATCGCCCGGTACCGCCAGAATTCGCCAACCCGGCCGACTGGGCCAACAAAAACAACGACTGGTACGGTGCCTTACTGCGTCAGGCTCCGGTGCAGAGCTACAACCTGACGGTCAACTCGAACCGCGAACGGTCGAATACCTCGGTTGTGGCGGGGTATTTTAATCAGCAGGGTGTTATACTGAACAACGAGTATAAGCGGTACTCACTGCGGCTCAATTCCAACTACAATATCTCCGATAAGATTGGGGTTGGTTTCAACGTAGCACCGTCTTACGTCTTCGACAATACGCCCCGCACCGACGGCGACCGGGGCACCGGTATTCTGTTCAACGCCCTGCACACCTGGCCGGTGATGCCCATTCGCGACGCGGGCGGCAACCTGACTCTGTTCAATACGTTTCCGGGCAGCACGGGCAACATCTTTGCTTACCCGAACTGGGTGCGGGCCGCCGAAGAACTGGTGAACGAAACGCGTAATACCAACCTGCTCTCCAACGCCTACATCCAGTATCAACCCATTAAGGGCCTGACGCTGAAATCGACCATCAACGTCGAGTACCTGAACTCGAAGTTTTTCTTCTTCAACCCCTCCACGGCCACCAGTGCCATCAACACGCCGGTTCCTACCCTGGCCGTGTCGATCCGGCAGGCCCGCGAAGAGGTATCGTGGCTGAACGAAAACCTCGCTACGTACGCGCGCAGTTTCAACGACCATAACTTTGAGCTACTGGCCGGTTTCACCAACCAGCACTTCCGGCAGGACTTCTCCCGGATTCAAGCCGATACGTATGCCGATGACCGGCTACCGACCATTCAGGGCGCGCTGAACATCAACCGGGGCGGTACAATCAACGGCGTGAACGAATGGGCACTAACGTCGTACCTGTCGCGGCTGACGTACAACTATAAAGGTAAATACCTGTTCACAGCGGCTATTCGTACCGACGGGTCGAGCCGGTTTGGGGCCAACAACCGCTGGGGTACGTTCCCCTCGGTGTCGGCGGGCTGGGTGCTGTCGGACGAGAATTTTCTGAAGTCGTCCCCGACAATTTCGTTTGCCAAACTGCGGGCCAGCTACGGCATTATCGGTAATAATAACATCGGTAACTACACGCAGTACGCGCTGGTGAATAACACGGTCAACGCTGTTTTGGCAATTCCGTAGCGACGGGCGCGGTGGTTACGTCGCTGGCCAACCCGAACCTCGGTTGGGAAACCACCCATCAGCTCGACCTGGGTCTGGATCTGGGCCTGCTTAACGACCGGATTCAGTTTACGTACGACTTTTTCAACAAGCGCACCACCAACCTGCTCTATGCCGTGCAGATTCCGCAGGAGGCCGGTTTTGGCAACTTTAATGACAACATTGGCGAGATTAAGTTCTGGGGTCATGAGTTCTCCGTAAACAGCCGCAATACCACCGGCCGGCTCAAATGGACCACCAACGCCAACATCTCGTTCAACCGCAACCGGGTTGTTGCGCTGGCACCAGGCATTGACCGGGTGTATGGCTCGTTTCACATTACCCAGGTAGGCCAGCCGTTTGGGCAGTTTTTTGGCTTGGTGAAGGATGGGTTCTACATGAATGCCGACGAGCTCAAAAATTCGCCCATTATTCCGGGACGTTCGGCGGTCGGCACGATCAAACTGCGCGATGTCAACGGCGACGGTGTCGTTACGTTCGGGGGCGACCGCGACGACCGGGCCATCATCGGCAACCCGTTTCCGAAATTCGTGTACGGCATCACCAACAACCTGCAATACGGCAACCTGGATTTCTCGGTGGTCGGCTCCGGCTCCTATGGCAACCAGTTGTGGGTGCGGCACCTCTACAGCACGGCCAACCTCGACGGTGTGTTTAACATGGTTGAGGGCGTAAAAGACCGCTTCCGGGTTGGCCCCGACGGCCGGGTCATTACGCCGGGTGCCGGTATGTATGGCGTTACCAACGGCGGGGGTAACTTCACGGGTATCGAGCGCGACTGGCCCAGCAGCCATTTCGTGGCCGATGCGTCGTTCTTCACCATCCGCAACATCACATTGGGTTATAACTTCGGCGCAATGCGCAAATTCTTTAAATCGGCCCGGGTTTATGCGTCGGTGCAGCAGGCGTTTGTCTTTACCAAGTACTGGGGCGGGCCAAACCCCGAAACCAGCGCACAGGGCGACGGGCAGGGCGACGGTGGCAACCTGAGTCCGGGTGTCGATCTCTCGAACTACCCCGTACCGCGCACCTTCACGCTGGGCGTAAACCTCAACTTCTAATCATCTTATCTTTATGAAAACCAGACATATAGCAACTTGCCTGCTGGCGCTGACACTGACCGGTTGCGAGAAGGATTTTTTAACGGTAATTCCCGAAACGGCACTTAGCTCCGCTACGTTCTTTACCAAAGAAGCCGACTTTCGGCAGGCGGTTAACGGAGCCTATGTACCGCTACGTCCTATTTTCAATGAGTGGGCCTGGATTCTGGGCGAGATGCACTCCGACAATACCTACTACGCCCGCAACGTGCTGTTCGGGGCGGTCGACAATACCCAGAACATCGCCGACTTTGCGGTGCCCTCGGCGGGTGGCGTTACGGCAAATAACCCGGTTCTGCAACAGTACCGGCTCGATTACCAGATTATTGCCCGTACGAACCAGATTTTGTCGTCCATCGACAACGTACAGATCGACGCGGCTGTGAAGAACAACCTTAAGGGGCAGGCCCTGTTTCTGCGGGCCTTTGCTTACTTTGAACTGGTGCGCTACTTCGGCAAAGTGCCCATGCACCTGACCCCGGTAACGGGCCGCGAAGATGCGGCCGCTCCGCTGGCCAACGTCGCTGACGTGTATGCCCAGATTGTCAAAGACGCATCGGAAGCCGCTAAACTACTGCCCAATAAAGCGACGCAGGAAGCAGGCCGCGCTACGTCGGGAGCGGCTAAAATGCTGCTGGCCAACGTGTATATACACCAGAAGAAATGGGCCGAGGCCGAACCCCTGCTGCGCGACATTGTGACCAACGATACGTATCAGCTCATGCCCGATTACAACGATGCGTTCTCGTTTACGAGTGCCAACAAGAACAACGCCGAGTCGGTGTTTGAGGTACAGTATCTGGAGGGAGCAGCCGGTTTCAATGGCAACCAGATTTACCGGTTTGTGCCAACGCCCATCACCGCTGCCGAACTGAGACCCATCACCGGTACGTCGAACGCGCAGCCGCTCTCGGGCGAGAACAACAACATTCCCACGCCCGACCTCATTGCGGCCTACGAACCCGGCGACAAGCGCAAAGACATATCCATTGGCTACGTAACGCTGAGCCAGAGCCTGCGCGAAAACAAAGAGTATCCCTACATTAAAAAGTATGCCCGCCCGCACGCCCAGCACAACAACACGGGGCAGAACTGGCCGGTGTATCGCTACGCCGAAGTGCTCCTGTTTCTGGCCGAAGCCCTCAACGAGCAGGGCAAAACCGGCGAAGCCGCTCCGTACCTCAACCAGGTGCGGGCGCGGGCGGGGCTGGGGGCTACCCCTGCCAGTTCGCAGGCCGATATGCGCGAAGCTATTTTTAAGGAACGTCGGGTTGAACTGGCCTTTGAAAACAAGCGCTGGTTCGATCTGGTCCGGACGGGTCGGGTGAAAGAAATCATTGGGGCGTATGGCGCCCGGGTGAAAGCCAATCCCGAAGCGTATTACTTTCCCAAAGGTGCTGTGCCTCCTCCCAATGCCTTCACCAATCTGGATGACTACTATCCGCTGCCAGCGGTTGAAGCTGCGTTGACACCTTTTTTCTGATGCCGGGTACACACAGAGCTGTTGGCCGATGCGATACTGAAAACACAAAGTGACTGGATTTACGTCTGTTATTCTCTGTGTCGCATCGGCTAACCGTTCTGTGTTTGTTGAATTGGGAGTCGCTACGTTGGTTGTGTTTTTCAGTTGATTTACCAGGCTATGAAAAAAAACATCCTCATCGTCCCGGTTACCAGCCTAACAAAGTTTACCATTAGGCCAACCCTAAATAAGCCATCTGGACGGAAAATCTGGTTACCGGATGTTAAATTTGTCGGGGCAGCGTTTCAAATAGTGTTTCGCCAGTTTAGGCCATTAACGCGCGGGCGGGTGCTAAGTATTCGCCGGTAAAAGCAGTAGAATATGAGCGTTCCGTGCATCTTATTAGTTAATTGCCTTAAATGATAGGGAGGCTGAATGCATGAACCAAGCAGCCTCAATACGTAGTAGTGAACCTTTAGTTAAGAACTCATTATGATTTCTCAATTCAACGTGGCCAAAGTCGGATTAGGGGTTTCGGCCCTTTTGCTGATCGGCGCATCCTGGGTTAGCCTGCGCTACCCGGAGACAAATAAACAGGGAGCCGAAAATCCCAAAGTCGACAAACTCAAATTGCAACCGGGCTTTAAGGCCGAGCACCTGTACAGTCCTTCCGAAAACAATCAGGGGTCGTGGGTGTCCATGACGTTCGATGACAAAGGCAGGATGATCGCTTCCGATCAGTACGGTGGTCTGTTTCGGCTGAAAATCCCCGCTGTCGGCGCTGGCTCCACGGCACCTACCATCGAGAAACTCGTGGTCAGCAAAGATACCAGCGTTGGGATGGGCTACGCACAGGGGCTGCTGTATGCCTTCAACAGCCTGTACGTCATGGTGAACAACCGGCCCAGCAAGCAGTTTCCCAAGCCCAGCGGCTTGTACCGCCTGCAGGATACCGACGGCGACGATCAGTTCGATAAAGTAACGATGCTGAGAGAACTGAAAGGCGAAGGCGAACACGGGCCACACAGCGTGGTGCTATCGCCTGATAAACAGTCAATTTATGTCGTTGCCGGTAACCACACGGACGTACCGCAGATGGATGCGTATCGGCTGCCGTCCAATTGGAAAGAAGATAATATGTTTCCGCTGATCAAAGACCCCCGCGGACACGCCAACGACCGAATGGCACCGGGAGGCTGGATAGCAAAAATAGACCCGGAAGGAAAGCGTTGGGAATTGATAGGAGCCGGTTTCCGGAATGAGTTTGATGTGGCATTCAACGAAGCGGGCGATATGTTTACCTATGATTCCGATATGGAATGGGATTTCGGCCTGCCCTGGTACCGTCCTACCCGAATTTGCCACGTCACCAGCGGATCGGAATTTGGCTGGCGTACCGGCAACAGCAAATGGTTGCCCGCAAATCCGGATAACTTACCCGCGACCGTGAACATTGGACAGGGATCGCCGACCAACGTACTTCATGCACAGAATGCCAAATTCCCGGCCAAATACCGTCAGTCGTTATTAGCGTTTGACTGGAGTTTTGGCATTATCTACTCCATCCATCTCAAACCAAAAGGGGCTTCCTACGCAGGCGAACGGGAAGAGTTTATTTCGGGTGCCCCCCTGCCTGTTACGGATGGAATCATTGGCCCCGACGGAGCACTCTATTTTCTGACCGGCGGCCGCCGGCTGGAGTCGGATCTGTACCGGGTTTATTATGCTGGCTCCGATGCCACTACTTCTCAGGCACCCGCGCTAACGGCAGAACACAAGCTCAGAACTAGTCTGGAAAAATTCCACCTTGAGCCGGACGCTGGCGCTATTGCAGCGGCCTGGCCTAATCTGAACCATCCTGATCGCTTTGTTCGTTACGCAGCCCGGATTGCCGTTGAGCACCAGCCCGTTGCGCAGTGGCAGGAAAAGGCTTTAGCCGAAACCGATCCGCAACGTGCTACGCAGGCTATTGTTGCCCTGGCCCGCCAGGGTGGTGCCGACCTGAAGAGCAAAGCTATCAATACACTGTTGAAAATCAACTTCGACAAGCTGCCTGAATCGCAGCAGTATGACGTTCTACGTGCCTTTGAGCTGATTTTTCTCCGGATGGGCGCGCCCGAAGCAGCTGACAAGGCGAAGGTCATTGCGTACCTTAATCCGCGTTACCCAGCCAAAACGGTTCTCTTAAACCGTGGACTCAGTAAAGTACTCGTCTATCTGGAAGCGCCGAGTGTGGTTAACAAGACGCTGGCGCTGATGGACTTAAAAGACGAGCCGGGCAGCAGGAATCTTGATCTGGAGCCCACTACGGCCTCGAATGATCTGATTCTGCGCAATCCGCAGTATGGGATGGACATTGCCAAAATGCTGTCGAAAGTGCCACCCCTCCAGCAGACCTACTATGCCGTGATGCTAAGCCGCGCCGATGAGGGCTGGACGCCCGAACTCCGCCAAAAGTATTTCTCCTGGTTTGGCAACGCCTTTAAATACGAGGGCGGACGGAGCTACGTCGGATTCATTGACCGGGCACGAAAGCTGGCACTGGCCCACGTCCCGAAGGATCAGTTTGACAAGTTCAATAAGATGTCAGGGGCAGATATTCTCACCAGTTCCGGCAATGACATTGTCAGAACTGATTATACGCCTAAGGGGCCCGGCAGGCGCTGGACATTAGAAAATGCCGTAGCCGCCGTCGACAGCGGAACCGCATCGGTGAATTTCGATTCCGGCAAAAAGATCTATGCAGCCGTTTTATGCAGCAGCTGCCATTCGATGCAAGGCTCCGGCGGAGACATTGGCCCCGATTTGACCCAGTTGGGAACCCGCTTCTCGAACAAGGATATTCTGGAGTCTATCATTCATCCCAACAAGGTGGTTTCGGATCAATACGCATCCACCATCTTCTACCTGAAAAATGGACAGTCGGTTGTGGGTCGGTTAGTGAATGAAGACAAGGCAAATTATTCAATTTCCCAGAATCCGTTTGCGGCCAATGAACTTAGGAAAATACCAAAGAAAGACGTTACGTCGAAGCGGTTTTCGCAGGAGTCAATTATGTTCCCCGGTCTGATAAACAGCCTCAATCCTCAGGAACTAAAAGATTTGATGGCCTACCTGAAGTCGGGTGGTAATCAGGAGAATCCGGTTTATAAAGCCAGTAAAAACGGGAAGTAAGGAAGTAGTCCCCCGGCAGTCTTCACAGTCGTTTATAAAGTGTATTCTATACTAAAGAATGGCTTTGTAAACGACTATGAAGGGCTAAAACAGAATTAATATGCAAACAAAAATGAACCGTAAATCCCTTCCGGTATTGCTTATGCTGGCAGTCGTCCTGACTGGTGGTTTGCAAACATCCTGCACCGGGCAGCCAAAGAAGGGAAATAACGACGGATTCGTATCTATATTCGATGGTAAAACACTGAATGGTTGGGAGGGTGATCCCAATTACTGGCGGGTTGAAGACGGTACGTTGACCGGAGAAATAACACCGACTACGCTACTGAAAACCAATTCGTTTATCATCTGGAAAGGAGGGGAGCCAGCTGACTTTGAATTCAAAGGCGAGTTTAAAATTACGCAGGCAGGTAATTCGGGAATTAATTACCGAAGTGACCGGCTCACCGACGTACCGTTTGCATTAAGAGGCTATCAGGCTGATATTGATGGGCAAATTCGATACACAGGCCAGAACTACGAAGAACGGAAACGAACAACGCTGGCCTATCGTGGTCAGAAAACCACCATCACTCCGTACACGGGTGAAAATACGCCGGAAGCTATACGGGAGAAGGTTAGTAAAAATGCCTGGACCGGTTTGAACGTAACGGGTTCGCTGGGGAGTTCCGACTCGCTGAAGACGCTGATCAAATCCGAAGACTGGAACACGTTCCGGCTGGTCGCGAAAGGCAACCGCCTGCAACATTACATCAACGATGTGCTAATGAGTGACGTAACCGACAACGACACGGTTAATGGTAAAGCTAAAGGGCTGCTCGGCGTTCAGGTACACGTTGGCCCACCCATGAAAGTTCAATATAGGAGCCTCATGTTGAAGCAGTTATAATTTTTGTCCACGCGCCGGATTACTAGGCGTAATGAACGAAACAGTTTTGGCACCGCAACCCTGGACAGACAAAATCTCCCATCCTGCCCAACTGGGCGGCATTGAAACATCCGTGCTGGATAATGGTGCCGGTCGGGGAACGCGCATTGCCTGGATTAATACCGGTACGGGCCTGCGTTACAAAGTGGTCCTCGACCGGGCCATGGACATTGCCGATGCTTTCTACAACCAGCATAGTCTGGCGTGGCTGAGTCATTCGAGCATTACGTCGCCCCAGCCATTTTCGGATCGGGAACTCGGCTGGCTCCGAACATTCAACGGAGGATTGCTAACGACCTGTGGTCTCACGCACGTGGGTGGCCCTGAACAGGACCAATATGGCGAACGTGGCATTCACGGACGGATCAGCAACACCCCGGCTGAAATCGAATCCATCATTCAGCCCGACCCTACAACCGGCCAACTGGCCATGAGCATCACCGGACGAATGCGGGAAACCACAGTGTTTGGCCCTAGCCTTGAGCTGAAACGAACCATTTCGGGAACGCTCGGCCAGCCCACCATCCGGATTCATGATGAAGTAGTCAACCGGGCCAATACGCCAGCCCCGCACATGCTGCTCTACCACTTCAACTTTGGCTGGCCCCTGGTCGATGAAGGCACCAAACTGATTTGGCAGGGTGACTGGCAGGCGCGGGAGGGGGGCATCAATGGCGCTATTTTCCGGGAGGGAAACGATTTTCAAACTTGCCCTGCTCCGCTTGACGAGCATGTCGGCACCGGCGAAGCGGTCGCCTTCATAGATGCGCTACCCGATGATTCAGGTCAGTGTTCCGCCGGTCTCTACAATGCGTCACTTGGAATTGCGGTTGCGCTGCGGTTTCAGAAAGAGCAATTACCCTGGCTGACCAACTGGCAGCACTGGGGCAGGGATGAATACGTCACCGGCATTGAACCGGGCACGCACCCGCCCATTGGCCAGGCAAAAGCGAGGGAACAGCAGACACTCCTGTTTCTGGCACCGGGTGAAACCCGGATGTATGATGTTGAGGTGGAAGTGCTACACAACAAGACGCAGATCAACCAATTTGTCAAACATAAAGCAGTCAATTTTTGAAATTCCTCACTAATAAGCTGACTAAAACCAAACCTGAATGGAAACAACGGCAACAGTAAGCGTAGCGGAAAAAGCATTGGAACAGGGGCAGGGCGTTTTGCGTCTGGCTCCCACCTGGGTTCCCCGGTCATTCTGTGTACCGGGACGCCGAATCAAATTACACCCTGACGATTATTACGTGCTGGGTGGAGAGCGGGGCGGCATTGACGAGCGCTGGCTATCGTCGACCACACCCGCAAAAAATGGACCCCTAACCGGCGAAAATGAGGGCCTGAGCGCCGTAGTCTTCCGGGATGGGGATAAAGACGTGCAGTTTTTATTGAAAGATGCTATTGACGAACTAAAAGGTGAACTCATTGGCGAACGGCTTTGGAATGAGTACGGCAGTTGGCCAATGTATTCAAAGTTTTTCGACAATATGGGTCCCCTGCCGCATCATCTGCATCATAACGACGAGCAGGCCGCGCTCATTGGTCAGTTGGGCAAGCCCGAAGCCTATTACTTTCCGCCCCAGTTGAATAATCATGGGGGTGATTTCCCCTATACCTTCATTGGTATTGCTCCCGGCACGACCAAAGAACAGATTCGCGAGTGCCTGGTAAACTTCACAAAAGGCGACAACAAAATTACCAACTTCTCATCGGCCTACCGGCTCGAACCCGGCACTGGATGGGACGTACCGCCCGGACTGCTTCACGCACCGGGGAGTTTGTGTACGTATGAGCCGCAGAAAGCGTCTGACGTCTTTGCCATGTACCAGTCACTGGTGAACGAAGCCATCATTCCCGAAGAACTGCTGTGGAATGGTACTCCCAAAGACCGGATCGGTGATTTCGATCAGCTACTCGAAGCCATCGACTGGGATCTGAACGTTGACCCCCAGATGATGGCCAACCGGTTTATGATGCCAAAACCAGTTCGGGATCTGGCCGAAATGCAGGCTGAAGGCTACGTTGAAAACTGGGTTTGCTACAAATCCGATGCTTTCAGCGCTAAAGAGCTGACCGTTATGCCGGGCACCACCGTAACGATCAAAGATAGTGCCGCATATGGCCTGATTGTGATGCAGGGTCACGGCAAACTGGGCGTGTGGGATATTGAAACCCCGGCCCTAATCCGCTATGGCCAACTGACCAACGATGAATTCTTCGTGAGCGAAAAAGCGGCTATGGAAGGTGTCGCCATTGTTAATCCGTCGACAACTGACCCAATCGTAATTCTTAAACATTTTGGTCCCAACAACCCTGATTTAACTATCTAAACCTTTAACAACTTTCTTGCAGACGACCCTAACCGGGAAATCTGCGAACTAATCCAATAATTCCTATGAACGAAAATAACTATCCTAAACTCCACAACGCCATGTGGCCAGGTGTTGTGGGAAAAGGCCCTGACTCTGAACCCGTGATTGCCTTCGACACCATGCTGGAATTGACAGCTGGGGCTCAGGTAGATGGTGTAAAATTCGATGGCGTCGATCTGGCTCTATTCGAGCATATCGATGTCAATATATCGGATGATGAGATTAAAAAACTGGCTGATAAAGTAGGTGGACATAACCTGAAAATTGGCTCCCTAGTAGCACCAATATGGGGCGGTCCAGCCATGGGTAGTAAGGAAGAGCGGGCCAGCTTTGTCGAGATGGTGCGTAAATCCTGCCATATTGGCCAGAAACTGACGGAACTAGGCATTCGTCCAAGTGGAGTGGTTCGGATTGATTCGGCGAGTTCGCCACATGACTGGGAGGCTGATCCAGCCGGGAACACAAAATTAATTGCGCAGACATTCCGTGAAGCCTGTGACGTAGCGGCTGACTATGGTGAGAAACTGGCAGCTGAGGGGGAAATTTGTTGGGGCGGTATGCAAAGCTGGAAAACCATGCTCGAAACACTGGAGGCCGTAGATCGCCCGAACATCGGTTTTCAGGCCGACATGTCTCACACGTTGCTGTATACGATGGGCTATAACCGCGAGCAAGACCGGATTTTGCCCGCTGACTTTGACTGGAGTGACCGGAAGACGCTGGAGGAAGCCCTCAAAACCCTAACGAAAGCATTACGTCCCTGGACCATCGACTTCCACGTTGCCCAGAACGACGGAACCGTCTTTGGATCGGGCTCACACGATAAGACCGGTCGCCACTGTCAGGCTTTAGACCCAAATGGTAAACTGGATGTCGCTCATGATGCTGGCTATTGGCTGCGTGATGAAAACGGCGAACTCACCAAAGCATTCCGGCACATTTGCTGGGACGGTTGCATGTTCCCCAACAGCGTCATGAATAACCAGCAGACCTGGAACGACATTCTGGCCACGATGATAAAAGTTCGTCAGCAACATGGCTGGTACGAAGCCCAATAAACACGTCCTCTCAAAAACTACACCTCGACAATGGCAACAAAAAAAGAGTTACGGATTGGTTTGATCGGAACGGGTCTTATGGGCCGTATCCATTCCAACGGCTATAACCAGGTTTCGCATTTCTTCCCGGAACAGCAATATATACCGGTACTAAAGGCAGTTTGCTCGCGCGATGCTGAAAAAGTAAAAGCGTTTGCCGAACAGTGGGGCTACGAGTCGTTCGAGACCGATTGGCGTGCTCTGGTCGCCCGCGACGATATTGATGCTGTGGACATCTGTACGCCAAACGATACCCACGCGGTTATCGCGATTGCGGCAGCCGAAGCAGGAAAAATGATTCTGTGCGAGAAACCCCTTGCCCGGACCGTAGCGGAGGGTCAGCAAATGGTAGAAGCCATTGAAAAAGCGGGCGTTGCCAATACCGTCTGGTACAACTACCGGCGGGTTCCCGCCGTTACGTTGGCCAAGCAAATCGTTGATTCGGGCAAGCTGGGCAAGATATTTCACTACCGGGCCAACTTCCTGCAGGACTGGACCATCAACGCCGACCTGCCGCAGGGGGGCACCGCACTCTGGCGTCTGGACGCCGATGCGGCCGGGTCGGGGGTGACGGGCGATCTGCTCGCGCACTGCATCGACACGGCCATGTGGCTGAACGGCAGCATCACCGACGTATCGGCCATGACCGAGACGTTTGTGAAGGAACGCGTTCACCAACTGACCGGTAAGGTGCAGAAAGTGGGTATTGACGATGCCTGTGTGTTCCATTGCCATTTTGCCAATGGTTCGCTGGGCCTCTTCGAAGCGACCCGCTACGCGCGTGGTCACAAAGCGCTATACACCCTCGAAATTAACGGCGAACACGCGTCTATCCGCTGGGACCTGCACGATATGAACCGGCTAGAGTATTTTGACCATGCCGATGAGTCGGTGGTTCGCGGCTGGCGGTCCATTCACATCTCCGATGGCGATCAACCCTACATGAATCGGTGGTGGATTCCGGGAACGAGCATTGGTTATGAGCACACATTCACGCACCAGGTGGCTGACTTTATGAAAAGTCTGGAAACGGGTGAGCCCTGTTCACCAACCTTCCAGGATGCGCTGGAGACCCAGAAGGTCTGCGAAGCCGTGCTGGAGTCAGCCGCTTCCCGAAGCTGGAAAGAAACGGGTGTTGAGGAGTTTGCCCAGTAAAATAATCGGTTGAACGGGCTGTTGTTAGCTAAACTACGTTGTAGTAGTTCAGCTAACAACAGCCCGCAACTTTTTGGTATGCCTCCTGAGCCAAACTACATACTCGAGGTACGCGGACTGACAAAAACGTTTTCGGGTGTAAAGGCCCTGAATAACGTGCAGTTGAGCGTGCGTAAAGGCGAGGTACACGCGCTTATGGGCGAAAACGGTGCCGGTAAATCAACGTTCATGAAGATTTTGATTGGCCTGCTGACACCGGATGCAGGCCAGATCAATTTTGACGGACATCCCTTTAGGGCCAGCAGTGTTCATGACGTATTGAAAAGCGGTATTTCCATGATTCACCAGGAAATACTGGCCGTTCCTGAGTTGACCGTAGCGCAGAATATTTTTCTCGGCCGGGAAACAAACGGCAGACTGTTTGGCTGGTTAAATGACCGTAATCTGACCAAACAGGCTGGCGTTTTACTGGAGCAAATGGGGGTGTCTATTCGGCCCAACGCCCGAATGAAGGACCTGAGCGTAGCCGAGATGCAGATGGTCGAGATTGCGAAAGCCATTTCCAATCAGGCTAAGGTGATTATTATGGATGAGCCGACCTCGGCCCTTGCCGGCACAGAGGTCACTACGCTTTTTGGTATCATTCGTGAACTGACCAAAAAAGGCGTAGCCATCATTTACATCTCGCACAGGATGGATGAGATTTTTGCGCTCGCTGACACCATTACCGTATTGAGAGATGGCAACTACGTAGGTACCAAACCAGCTGCTGACCTTGACGAGGGTTCCCTGATTGCCATGATGGTTGGCCGGGAACTGGACACCTTATTTCCAGAGTCAGATACCCACAGGGGAAAGGAGGTTCTGTCGGTCAGTAACCTCGGCCGTCAGGGCAAATTTTCCAATATCAGTTTTGTCGCTCACGCGGGCGAAGTGCTGGGCATGGCAGGCCTGATGGGAGCAGGAAGAACGGAAATTGCCCGCGCTATTTTTGGACTGGATCGCATTCATACGGGAACGGTTCGTATCAAGGGGAAACCGGCCGACATCACTTCTCCGCAGGAGGCCATCCGGGCGGGCATTGGTTACGTCAGCGAAGATCGCAAGCAGTTGGGGCTCGTTCCGGGCTTATCCGTTCAGTATAATATGACCTTGTCGAGCTTATCGAACTTTACCAACGGCTTGTTGATTGGGGGCCGGAGTGAGTCAGAAGCGGCTGCTACCATGATGGCCGATCTGCGAATAAAGGCCACTGGGCCGGGCCAAAAGGTCATCTATCTTAGTGGTGGTAATCAACAGAAAGTCGTTATTGGAAAAGTCTTGCTGGCCTCTCCATCGCTCATTATCCTCGACGAACCAACCAGGGGCATCGACGTAGGGGCAAAAGCAGAGATTTATAAACTAATTACCCGGTTGAAAGCGGCTGGTATCGCCATTATTCTAATTTCGTCGGAACTTCCCGAACTGCTCGGCCTGAGTGATCGGGTGCTTGTGCTGGCAAAAGGCAAACAAACAGCCCTGCTATCAAAAGAAGAAGCTACGCAGGAAACAATCATGCGTTATGCGATGCAGCCTTAATCGCTAACTTTTTGCAAACACCAATGGAGAACGGGACCAATACCTATGTCAATAAAGTTGGCCATTCATACAAAACACGGCTTAGGGGTATCAATAAGTATGGCCTCCTGCTGGCATTCATTGGCATTTGTCTCGTGCTTTCACTCATTACGCCCCGGTTCTTAACTGTTCAGAACTTGATGATCATCGTTACGCAGGTGTCTATCAATGCCCTGCTGGCGTTTGGCGTTACGTTCGTTATCATCACGGGCGGCATTGATTTGTCCATTGGGTCGATGGTGGCCGTTGCCGGGGTAGTTGCTGCTACGTTCGCCCACCCCGATACGTATCCGGTTGTTGTTCCTGTGGCCGTCGGCTTACTGGCTGGTCTGCTTTTTGGCGCATTTAATGGATTGGTTATTACGCGAAGTAAAGTCCCGCCATTTATCGTTACGCTGGGCACTATGACCATTGGCCGGGGGATGGCCCTAATTTTGAGTAAAGGCCGTCCCGTATCCAACCTGTCCGATTCGTTTAACTTCATTGGTGGCGGCAAAATTCTCGGTATTCCTACGCTTATTATCATCCTGATTGTGGCGTTCATTATCTGCTCCATTATTTTACAAAAGACGGTGATAGGGCGGTATATGTACGCTGTTGGCGGCAACGAACAGGCCGCCCGAGCTTCGGGTATTCAACTGAGTACGGTAAAAATGATCGTCTACACGTTATGTGGCGGGCTGGCGGCACTGGCGGGTATCCTGTTAACTTCGCGCATCACTACGGGCCAGCCTAATGCCGGAACAGGATTTGAATTAGACGCTATTGCCGCTGCCATTATTGGCGGCACCAGCACCTCGGGCGGCACCGGCACCATGACGGGAACGCTGATTGGGGCGTTGCTGATTGGTGTCATTAGTAATGGGCTGGACCTGCTCAACGTAACATCCTATTATCAGCAGGTGGTAATGGGTATCATTATCATTGGGGCCGTTGTGCTGGACAGCGTCAACCGGCCGGGTACCGAATGAAACCACCTTCAGATTTTATCGAAATGAGACATACCTACGCAAACCTGATTATCTCTGCTGTTTTTAGTGCCACATTACTTACGGGTTGTAATCAGGCGGCAACGAATGAAAAAGCGCAGGACGGGGGTAAAAAACTGGTTGTGGGCGTCACCATGCTCAGTATGCAGAATGAATTTATCGTCAACGTACACGACGAAATGGCTAAAAAAGCCGAGGCTGTGGGCGTCGAGCTTATTACGGTCGATGCGGAGCGGTCGGCCCTAAAACAGGTTGAACAGGTTGAGAGCTTTATTGCGCAGAATGTAGACGCTATCATCATGAATCCCTGCGAGGTGGAAGCCAGTTCGCCCGCCGTGACGAAGGCACTGGCCGCCAAAATCCCGATCATCAACGTCAACTCGGAAACCAGCATTAAACCGTCGGCCTTTGTTGGGTCAGACGATGTAGAGTCGGCCAGGATTGCCATGAAATTTATTGCCGACAAACTCAGTGGGAAAGGCAATGTGTTAATGATTCATGGCTACATGGGGCAGGCCGCCCAGATAAAACGCGAGCAGGGTGCACGTGAGGTCTTGACCCAATACCCCGGCCTCAAACTCCTGGCGCATCAGACCGGCGAGTGGGACCGTGCCAAAGCGATGTCG
>DATHAW010000422.1:0-7085 GCA_035296465.1 Spirosoma sp. | reverse complement strand
GTTCTGGGCTTCGGCATATATCAGTAACACCTCGGCATAGCGGATTTGCGGCACGTTCAGGTTGTCATTCCGTGTTCCGGCTACACCCTCTATTCCATTGGACACAAAGTTAAAGTGCTTGAAGATATAGGGAGCGCCGAGGTTAAACCGCGCTCCATTACCATTCGTAAAGTAGGTCGTATAAAACCAGCCCTCCTGATCTTTAGCGCGCAAATCGCCGGTTTCGTAGGAGTTATAGAAGGCTGTCACCGGCACCGTACTTCCCGTACCCCCCGGCCCGGCAAACGTAACGGGCTTGAAGTTGGGGAACATGTTACCCATTGGGTTTCCTGCCACCTGTACGTTGTATTGAATCGAGAAGAGGTGTTCCAGCCGGTTTTCGAGCCGCTCATCGTGCACGTTCATATAGGTCGGAAACAAACCGATTACGGTTGGGTTGGCATTGGCATACGTCACCACCTCAAAGGCTTTGTCGGCAGCCAGTTTGTAATGACTTGCTCCTTTGCTCAACGGAAAGCCTGCCATTGTCAGATAAACTTTGGCTAACTGCGACTTTACGGCCGCCATACCTACGCGCCCGTTGGCATTCATCCAGGCGAGGGGTGCTTTTTCGGCTTCGACCAGATCGCTCACGATTAAATTATAAACCTGCTCCTGTGGGGTGCGGCTGGGCATAAAATCTTCGGTGCTGGTATCCTGCGGCTTGGTAATCAAGGGCACATCGCCCCACAACCGAACGGCGTGAAAATAGGCGTAGGCGCGTAAGAACCGGGCTTCGGCCAGAACGCGGGCCTTTTGGTCGGCGTTCATTGGCGTAATGTTCGGTACTTTGTCAAGCACGAGGTTGGCGTTGGCAATAACCCGGTACAGGCTGTTCCAGGCGTTGATGACATGGCCTGTATTTCCGTCATACACCAGTGAATACAGGTTATTTAGATCCGAGTTCTGGGCGGTTTCGGTGCCCGAAGTCCCCGTAGGGGCTTCGAGCAACTGCCAGGTCGATGAGAAAATACCTGCCCCGCCATACATGTTCCGGAGATCAGCATATACACTGGCAATGGCCGCTTCGGCGTGATCGGGAATGGTATAAAAACTGTTGGGAGTCAGGGCCGACGGTGCCTGTTCAACCAGAAAATCTTTACAACTCGTTGGTCCCAGCAGCAGGGCCCCGCTCAGGAGCATCAGGCTTACTGGTTTATGTAGTTTGAAAGTCATGATATCGTTTAGAGTTTACAGGCCAATTTGCAGACCTAACATGTACGTAGTTGGACGGGGGTAGTTGTGCCACATCATCCCCTGCGAGAAGGCGCTGTTGCCGTTTCCCTGGTTGGTTGGCGTAACTTCAGGGTCGCCAATCACGTCTTTGTGCGTCAGTAGGAAGAAGTTCTGTACGGTAGCATATACCCGGAACTGGCTCAATTTCAGTCGGCTTATGAGATTAGCAGGCAGGGTGTAGCCAAGCAGCAGGTTACGGCCCCGCAAGAAGGAACCATCTTTAATCCAGCGCGTATCGACGTTCGTTACGTACCCAGCCCGGGTTTCGCGGATTTCTGCAATTTGTGAATTCTGATTGGTGGGCGTCCAGGCATCCAGAACGGTGCGGTAGCTGTTGGCTAAGGCCTGCCGGTCTTCGCTTGGGTGCAGGGTCATGTCCATAATATCGTTGCCATACGAGTACTGCAATTCCACGGTCAGGTCCAGTCTTTTGTAGCGCACCGTGTTGGTCATGGCACCCCAGGCTAACGGGCTGCCGTTCCCGATGATGCTGCGGTCGGCATCGGTAATGGCAAAGTCACCATTTACGTCAAGGTACTTAATGTCGCCGGGCAGAATCGTCAGGTTATTGCGGTACGAGCGGAATTTGGCGGCTGTTTCGCGCTCGGCCTCGCTCCACACGCCCAACCGGGTCAACCCCCAGAAAGAACCGACCGGCTGACCAATCCGGATCACGTTGGTTGGGTTGGTGAAGTTAGGCCCACCCACGTTAAAGATGTCGGCAGGGGTAGCCAGCGTCAACACCTTGTTGCGGTTCAGCGAGAGGTTGAAGTTGGTGGTCCAGTTCAAATCACTGGTAGCGACGTTGACCGTGTTGATTCCCAGCTCAATTCCCTGGTTCTGCATGGAGCCGATGTTCCGGCGAATCGTAGCAAACCCGCTCGATTGCGGAACGGGGGCATCGAGGAGCATGTCGGTGGTTTTGCGGTAGTAGTAATCGGCTTCGAGCGAAAGGCGCCCTTTGAACAGACCAATTTCAACCCCTACATCGGCCTGCGAGGTGCGCTCCCAGCGAAGGTCGGGGTTAGCCAGGCGTGAGACACCGGTACCGGATACCCGCGCATCGTTGAATATGGTCGCGTAGTTCGAGCCAAGCAAAGGCAGGGAGGTGTACGGCGGAATTTCGGAGTTACCCGAGAAGCCGTAGCTTGAGCGGATTTTCAGGTTGGAGATTACTTCGCTGTTTTTCAGGAAGGGTTCTTCCGACACCCGCCAGGCGACAGCTGCTGAGGGGAAAAACGCAAACTTGTTGTTGGCGCCGAACTTCGAAGAACCGTCGGCCCGGCCCGTAAGCGTAAACAGATACTTCTCGTCGAGGCTATAGTTGAGACGCCCAAAGTATGAGTTCATGGCTTCGCGCTCGGCCCCTGAGCCAATACCGCCCAGAATAGCTGCAGCACCCAGGTTATTAAAGCCGAAGTAGTCGGTGGCGAACGTGCGGACGTTGGCCCCAATGCTGAAGATGTTTGTCTCCTGCCACGACAAACCCAGCAGCCCATTGAACGAATGACGCCCTACCTGCTTGTTATAGGTCAGGAAATTCTCAAACGACCAGAAACTTTCTTTCCGGTTGTTGACCGATGCGTTGCCCTGCCCACCCAGGTCGAGCGTACGGGTAGTTGACTGGTTATTCTCCTGCGTAATAACGTTTGTTCCTACAATGGACTTCAGCACCAGCCCTTTGGCCAGCGTAATGTTCGAGTTGAGACTGCCCGTTATAGTCTGGGTGTTCAGAATAAACCGGCGGCCCATCAGGCGGTGCACCGAACTGAAGGTTCCTTCGGCCTGTGGGTAATCGCGGTTGTTGGCAAAGATGCCATTGGGGTAGCGCACGGGCAGAAACGGAAAGTCTTCTACTATCTGACGCGGTACGGCGTCGTTGATGTCGACTAAGTTCTCCGACTGGTTGTTGTAACTCAGCGTACCACCAATTTTAAGCCACGACTTCACCTGATCGTCGATGGTGAAGCGGCCCGAATAGCGTTTCAGGTACGATGTTTTGATTAAACCCTGATCGTCGCGGTAACCCACCGAGAGTGAATACTGCGTCCGTTCGCTGCCCCCGCTAAAATTCAGTTGATGGTTCTGCGACAACTTGTTCTGGCTCGACTCCTTAAACCAGTCGGTATCGTAATTAGGATTGAGGTTTTCGTCAAACACATCGGGGTAGAGGGCCCGCATCTGCGTCCGTTTGAGTTTGGGGTCTAAGTTGGCATATCGCCCGGCCGCCCAGCCCGCCGGGTCATACTTGGCAATATTGGCATAGCTGAGGTCTTCAACGGCTAAGTATTCCCGGGCATTAAGCACTTTAGGGCGGTTGGGGCCGATGGTGTTCACGCTGAAATCAGCGTTGTACGAAATACGGCCTTCGCCTGCTTTGCCTTTCTTGGTCGTAATCAGGATAACTCCATTCGCACCACGCGCCCCATAGATAGCCGTTGAGGACGCATCTTTCAGCACCTCAACCGACACAATGTCGTTCGGGTTGATGAAGTCGATGGCGTTGGTAAACTGATTCTGATTACCCACCGGTAACTGCACCCCATCGACCACATACAGGGGGTTGTTGGACGAATTAATCGAACTAAAGCCCCGAATCCGCACCGTTGTACGACCGCCCGGACGGCCCGAGTTGGTATTTACCTGCACACCAGGCATCCGGCCTGCCAATGCCTGATTGAGCGAAGGCGCAGGCCGCTCCAGCAACTGCGATTGTTTAACGGACGCCACCGAACCGGTTAAATCTGATTTCCGGGTTGTCCCGTAGCCAATAACCACGATTTCGTCCAGCGTTTTATCATCGGCTTTTAGCGACAAATCGATGTTTGTTCGGTTGCCAACGGCTACTTCCTGCGACAAAAAACCAACGTATGAGTAAACCAGGGTTGGATTACTACCCGAAACAGGAACACTGTATTGCCCCTGTGCGTCGGTTGTTGTTCCTTGCTGGCTGCCTTTGAGAACGACACTTACCCCGGGTAGCCCTGATCCGGTTTCATCTCTCACCTGGCCGGTCACCCGGCGGTCCTGGGCCATGGCTCCCGCGCACAGTAGCCAACTCATCAGGAGAAGCGGCATAGCGTGATACGTTCGTAGTAATAGATTTTTCATAGATAATAGATAGTGGTTATTTGTGAACTTGATAAAAGAAATGCACGGGTGATGCTACCTAAAGCTATTGAGTAGCTATATCTAACTACTATTTTAGCGTAATCCTGCAAAAATCCGGCCATTTCGGTGAACCGGATTTTTGCAGGATTACGCTAATGATCTTCTGAGTAGAAATTTTTTTGAGTAATACTATGCTATGCGCTATGCCAACTGCAAATCGTTGATTACGCGCTGCACTTTACCTTTCAACTGGGCATACGTAGCGTCGAAGGCGTCTTTGCTCTGGAGTGGCTCAACCACGCTGACGTAGAACTTGATTTTTGGTTCCGTTCCGCTTGGCCGGGCCGAAACCTTCGTACCGTCGGCGGTGAAAAACTGGAGTACGTTGGACGATTCGATACCCATGCTGCCCGACTTCATTGTGGTCGACTGTCCGGTATGGGCATCACCGAGTCCGAATTCATGGCGGATCAGGCTTTTGTAATCGTCTATGCGCACCACTGGCGATCCGGCAATTTCTCTGGGCGGATTAGCCCGGAAACCGGCCATCATCTGTTGAATTTCCTCTGCCCCCGTCTTGCCTTTCTTCGTCAGCGACACCAGGCTCTCGTAGTAGAATCCATTTTCCTGATACATCGCCATCAAGAGATCGAACAGGCTTAGGCCCCGGTCTTTGGCCGATGCGGTCAGTTCGGCGATCATAGCGCAGGAAGCAATGGCGTCTTTGTCGCGTACGAAATCGCCAATCAGGTAGCCATAACTTTCTTCACCCCCGGCAATGAACTGCTCTTTTCCTTCGAGTTCACGAATCACCTCGGCAATGTATTTGAAGCCCGTCAGGGTATTGTAGCACTTGACACCGTAACGCTCGCACATTCGGTCGATGAGGTCGGTGGTGACGATGGTCTTGGCCACAAATTCCTTACCGGTCAGTTTGCCCGCGTCTTTCCAGGCGTTGAGCAGGTAATAAATAATAAGGCTGGCCATCTGATTGCCGTTCAGCAGCTCAAACTCACCATGGTGGTTACGGGCACCCGCGCCCACCCGGTCGGCGTCGGGGTCGGTGGCCATCACAAGGTCCGCATTGAGTTCATTGGCTAGGTCGAGCGCAAGCTGCATGGCCGCCCGCTCCTCGGGGTTTGGGGATTTCACGGTCGGGAAATTCCCGTCGGGCGTGGCTTGCTCTTCTACAATATGCACGTTGGTAAAGCCCAGCCCGGCCAGCAGACGCGGTACAAGTGTGATGCCCGTCCCGTGAATAGGCGTAAACACGATGTTCAGATCGGCCTGCCGCCTGATGACGTCGGGGTTGACGGCGTTCGATTTGAGCCGCTCCACGTAGGGCGCGTCGATTTCCTCGTCGATCAGGTGTATCCGCTCCGGCACGCCCTCGAACTTAATGGCATCGACCGACGTGATTTTGGCTACCTCGGCAATGATATTGTCGGCGTGGGGCGATACAACCTGACCGCCATCGTTCCAGTACACTTTGTAGCCGTTGTACTCGGGCGGGTTGTGCGAGGCCGTCACGACGATACCGCTCTGGCAACCCAACTGCCTGATCGCAAACGAAAGTTCGGGCGTGGGGCGCAGGGCGCTGAACAGATATACTTTGATGCCGTTGGCCGAGAAAATACTGGCTACTAAGCGCGCAAACTCGGGACTCATCCGGCGGCTGTCGTGAGCGATGGCAACGCTGATGTCCTGCCCCGCAAAAGCCCGGTTGATGTAGTTGGATAGTCCCTGCGTAGCCGCCCCAACCGTGTATGTATTCATGCGGTTGGAGCCAACGCCGAGCACACCCCGCAGCCCGCCCGTCCCGAATTCGAGGTCGCGGTAGAAGGCGTCAGTCAGTTCAGTCGTGTTGCCCTCGTCAATGAGTTTCTGAATGGCGGCTTTCGTATCAGCATCGTAGCTGCCACTGAGCCATTGGTCAACGCGCTGTTGGGTGGCGGAGTCGAGGAGTTGCGTGGTCATAGGAAATTGAAAAGGAGTTGCTTAATCATTTACTGAAGTTAATAAAGACCGGCTTCAGGGTTCGTTCTATATAAATACTGAGACTTTCTCAGGGGAATTTTATTCCCTCAAAAGTACAAATCCCAGTCTATTCAACAAATTCGCAGTGCGATTACCATTGTGGCTTAAGGAACCCTGATTTCCTGATCTACTGCCCAAACACGTCCCGTAAGGCCCGTTGAGCCGCGTGGTAGCCACCCATGCCGTGAACACCCCCACCCGGTGGGGTCGATGAGGAGCAGATATAAATGCCTTTTGCTGACGTGCGGTAGGGGGAGAAGCGCAGGGCCGGGCGGGTAAACAACTGCGTTACGTCCTGAACGCCCCCGTTGATGTCGCCCCCAATGTGATTCTCATTCCAGGCTTCTACGGCGGCTGTGTTCATAACGTGCCGGGCCAGAATCCGCTCTCGAAAGCCCGGTGCAAAGCGTTCGATCTGCCGTTCCATTCGGTCGGTCTGGTCAATCAACGAGCCGTTAGGGGTATGGCAGTATGCCCAGGCGGTGTGCCTGCCCACCGGAGCGCGGCTGTCGTCGAAGCGGCTCTGCTGGGCCAGCAGGACGAACGGCTTGTCGGGGTGCTGGCCGTTGGCTATGGTGCGCTCACCAGCCGCAATCTCCTCCAGCGAGCCACCAATATGAATCGTACCGGCGCGGTGGCAATCGGGGTTAGTGAAGGGAATG
>DATHAW010000421.1:0-13934 GCA_035296465.1 Spirosoma sp. | reverse complement strand
TGAAAATCATAATCATAATCATCCTCCAGAATGGCAAAGCCATACTGCTCCGCAAGTTGTAGTAGCCGGATGCGTCGGTCAGAGCGGAGCGTAACGGTAGTAGGGTAGTGGTGATGTGGGGTGACAGACACGAGACGAATGGGCATTTTTTCGGCTATGGCAGCTAATGCATCCACATCAATCCCATAGGCATCGACGGGCACAGTCAGCACTTGAGCACCGGCGTTGCGGAAATTCATGGTAGCACCCGACCAGGTCGTTTCCCCCGTAATCACCACGTCGCCCGGACGCAGCAGCACCTCGCTAGCAAGGTGCAGACCCATGATGCTGCCCCGCGTAATGAGCATATTGTCAGGCGTAGTATGCAGACCGCGCGTTTCGTTGAGGTAGTAAGAAAGTTGTTCGCGCAGGAGCGGGTGGCCTTTTGTGTCGCTATAACCGAAATGATGCTGTGGGTTTCCCCATCGGAAATAAGATCGATAGGCCCTGCCCAATTCGGCTAGGGGAGCCAGGCGGATGTCAGGAAATCCATCGTCTAAATGCAGCTTCCCAGAATTGATCAATAGTGGCCGGGCCAGATAAGTACGTAGCTCGAAGGCGTAGCCGGGTTGCACAGATGGCCCAGGGTTAAGTAAGCCATTCTGTTGATTTATCGCTTTATTCCTTTCTATGGTCAGTAACTGTGGTTGAACATCTGGCAGATGCCCGGCAACAAACGTACCGCTGCCTGGTCGGCTTTCAAGCCAGCCCTGGGCCGTTGCTTCGTCGTAGCCGGCTACCACCGTTTGCCGGTTTATGGCTAATAAAGTCGCCATTTGGCGCGTGCCGGGTAATCGTTGTCCTACTGATAGCGTACCGGTGCGAATGAGGTGGACCAACTGATCGCTTAGTTGCACAAAAGCGGGCGTGGCAGACAATTTATCAATTGACAGCAGTGACTTGAACGGGGTCATAACCGGACTACCTGTTTTGTGAAAACTGGATGGATTAGATAGGCCGGTAAGTTAAGAGGTTTGTAGTTAATAGCACTGCTTGTTAATCACAGAATAATAGCTGTTAAATGGAAACAACCCGTATTACACCCAGCCGTTTAGCTAAACGCGCTCACTATGACGCCGAAATAATTCATTCAATACTGGACGAGGCCTTGTTCTGCACCGTCAGCTACGTAGTGGATGGGCAACCGATGGCTATTCCAACGGCGTTTGCCCGCAAAGAAAATGAACTCTACATTCATGGTTCGGTAGGAAGCCATTTTATCCGGCAGATTGAACAGGGCGGATCGGTTTGCATTTCGGTGATGTTGTGTGATGGCCTGGTGCTAGCCAAATCAGCATTTCATCACTCGGTTAATTATCGGTCGGTGGTCATCTTTGGTAATGCCCGCAAAGTGGCTGACGAAACCGAAAAAATGGATGCGCTGGCCCTGATTACCGATCACCTCGTACCGGGCCGGTGGGCTGATCTGCGCCCTACCACTGAGAGTGAACTGCGCAGGACGACCGTGCTGGCGTTTTCACTGGCCGAAGCCTCCGCTAAAGTCCGCACGGGTGGCCCCAACGACGATCCCGAGGATGCCCATTTGCCAACCTGGTCGGGCGTAGTGCCGATGCAAACCGTCCGGCTGACACCCATACCGCGCGAAGGTGAAGAACGGGTGCCAGTCCCGAATTATCTGATAAGACAACAATGACACTGCTCCTCTACGTCTCGTCAGACCATAAATCGCTGTTAGCTGTTTTTCGGAAGAACACGGCCTAATTCAGACCTTACAGGCAGCCTACTAAATCGTTGAAATGTCTGCTTTTCTGCTGCATTACACCGGGCCGGATCACCAGGCAACTGGCCTGAAATGGTCTTTATGACACTGAAGCCCAGGACTGGCAAAGTCTGAAGCGATGCGTCCTGAAAACTGAACGACTTGCGGTCGTGTTGGGTTTTTAAGACTAAAGGATAAACCATCGTAAATCTCCTATGCATCTGCTCAGTACCCAGATTGGCCGCCTGCGGATTTTAGCCTTTGTCGAAGGCGTTTCGTTTCTTATTCTGCTCTTTGTGACGATGCCATTAAAATACGGATTTGGGATACCCGGTCCCAACAAAGTGTTTGGAATGGTACACGGCCTGTTGTTCGTCCTGTATGTGCTGGCTGTGATTCAGGTGAAGATTGAGCAGGACTGGCCGGTAAAAAAGATGGGGCTGGCGCTGCTGGCTTCGATTATTCCGTTTGGCACGTTCTGGGCCGATGCGAAACTTTTCCGTGACGCCGAAGTCCGGTAAAGAAAGTGTTAGGCGCGTTTTGCCGCCTAAAAACCGCCCACACCTACCACGTACCCATAAGCAAACCTCATCTTTATTTTGGTGTGTGATATACCAGTACCGGCACATCCGACTTTTGGACTAAAGCAGTAGCTCGGTTTGGATGAAGCAGGTTGTCGAGGAAACCCGATTGCGGATACAGCTGCATCACGATCAGGTCGGCCGCTACGTTGTCTAATTTGTCATCGGTGAGCACGACCAGTCTGGCATCGAACGCGTTGACCAAAGAGTCGGTTTGGGTCGACACGTCGCTTTGCGTAGTGCGGGGCTGCATGGCATAGGCAATGGTGCGCACCTGCGCCGGGCCGGCAATAGTATGCTCTTTCTGGTTCGGCGACGGCACAATGAGTACGGGACAAACGGCCCCGTTGGCTACGTCGGTGACGGCACTCCCGGCCAGCCGGTCGAAAAACGAACTCAGTTCCGAACGCCCCATCACAATCAGATCGGCTGGCATGGTGCGGGCTACCTCCAGAATTTCGTCGTCGGCCGAGCCAAGGCGCCAGTCCGTCGTAACGGACAGCCCTTGCTCCTGCAATTCGGCAGCGAGTTCCGTCAGCCGCTGTCGGCTGATTTCCTCGATCTCCTGCGAGGCCGCAACACCCATTCCCGGATCGCCGATGGTGGGCAGGGTGGAATCGGGAATCATCGGCTGAAACACGTGCAGCAACGTAATGGTCGCGCCGGTTTTACGGGCAAAAAGTCGCGCCCAACTCAGGGCAGCCGCATTGTCGGACGAAAAGTCTGTGGGGAAAAGCAGGTTTGTCATTGCGGGAATGATGCGTTCTTGGTGATCTGGTGAACCGGGCCGGATTGTCAGGTTAACAACTCGAAATCGTGAACAATGTTAGCGCAAAAGCGGGTGGCGCTGCTATAAGCCGGCCCATATCAGGTAGTGCGGTGTCTGGAATCAGGCGCTACGATAGTAGCTGTATCTGAAACTTTGTTCAGCTTTTCAATGGCCAGCAACTGCTTCATGGTTTTCTCCATGCCTTCGGTCGACCCATCCAGAAAGATGACGTTGCCCTTGCTGTTTTCGGCAAAATGTTTGACGGCTTCGGTCCAGATCGAGAACAGAATCAGCGATGCATCAAGGTCGGCCTCGCTCATAACTTTAGCCGATTCGGCCATACCCTTAGCAACTTCTTCGCGAAACAGGGCCACCCCCTGACCCCGCAACTGAGCTGCCGTCTTTTCGGCTTCGGCCGAGATTTTGATCGCATTGCCCTCAGCTTCGGCGGCTTTGGTTTTTGTAATCAGCAGGGCTTGCCCTTCATTTTCGGCGGCTGCTTTCAGGTTGGAGGAGGCCACCACCTGCGCCATCGAACGCATGATGACCTCATCGAAGGCAATGTCGTTCAATTGCAGGTCGGTGAGGTGGTAGCCCCAGCTTTCGAGCAGCGTGTCGATCTGGTATTTCACGTGTTCAATGATTTCGGAGCGGAGCCCTAGGATTTCGGACTGCCGTTTGGTTGCCACAAAACTACGGATCGAACCTTCGATGGTTCGGATAAGGGCCTGCATGAAGGAAGCTTCGTCAATGAACTTGAAGGCTACGTTCTTAATGGTTTCTTCATTCTGGTTCAGGACCGAATACACCAGCATGGCCTTGAAATTGACATTGGCCTGATCGGCCGTGATGGCCTGAAACGAGAGTTCGACCGACCGGTTTTGAATAGAGATGCGCCGGTATATCAATTCGATAAAGGGAATCTTAAAGTTCAGGCCCGGTCCCATAACCCTTGCGTACTTGCCAAAAATGGTAATGACGGCCACCGTTCCCTGCTGAACGATAACAATGGACAGGTAGATAATCAGGGCGGTCAGGGCCAGAAGAACAAACAAAAAATTCATCGTATTCGTAACGTTTAGGATACGGAGATCAACCTACGGCCTTTTGTCCAAACGGTACCAAAAAACCGGATAACCGGTTGTGAAATTAACACAAGGATTTTATTTAAGGGCATAAGGGTCAGACTGTAAGCTCAAATGTGTACTTTCGGCTTCCATGCGATTTCTCCCCACATGCGATTTCTTGTTCTGCTTCTGACTGCCCTGCTGCTTACGACGGTAATATCCTGGGCTCAAAGTGATCTTACCCTGAAAACCCGTGCTTACCGCCAGCAGCACGAACGGCAACTACTGGATGAGTTCATGGAATTGCTGGCCCTGCCAAACGTCGTGTACGACACGGTAGGAATTCAGAAAACCGCGGCATACGTAGCGAATATGCTCAAACGCCGGGGTATCGAACCACAATTGCTGGCGGGTAACACAAAAGGCGTTCCACCAGCTGTTTACGGAGAAGTGAGGGTGCCAGGCGCCACCAAAACAGTCGTTTTCTACGCACATTACGATGGTCAGCCTGTCAATCCCAATCAATGGGCCGAGGGCCTGAAACCCTTCGAGCCGGTGCTGTATAGCAACTCTCTGGAGGCAGGCGGACTGGCCATAGCTATGCCTAAACCTAAAGAATCTATTAATCCAGACTGGCGTATCTACGGCCGGAGCACCTCCGACGATAAAGCGGGCGTATTTGCCATTCTGGCTGCCTACGATGCTTTACTGAAACTGAACATCAAACCTACAGCGAATCTGAAATTCTTTTTTGAAGGCGAGGAGGAAGCGGGTTCCACTCACCTGAACGAGATTCTGAACCGCCACAAGGAAAAATTGAAAAGTGATCTTTGGATTATCTGCGACGGGCCTGTTCACCAGACGGGCCGCAAACAGGTGATATTTGGTGTTCGGGGTGATGTTAATATAGAATTGAAAGTATACGCGGCTAAACGTCCCCTTCATAGCGGTCACTACGGTAACTGGGCTCCTAACCCTGCCATGATGTTGGCCAGGTTGCTTTCGTCGATGAAAGATGATGACGGAAATGTGCTGATCAAAGGGTTTTATGACGACGTAACACCCCTGACAGATTTGGAGAAGCAGGCACTGGTCCGAATTCCGTCGGTCGATGAACAACTACGTCAGGAGTTAGGCTTTACAAAGGCCGAAGGCGGGGGTAAATCGCTGGCTGAGCTGTTAATGCGTCCGTCACTGAACATTAATGGCATTTCAAGCGCCAATGTTGGCAAACTGGCGGCCAATGTGATTCCTACATCAGCCACGGCTGCGATTGACCTTCGGCTTGTGTTAGGCAATGATGCCCGACGTCAGGTACAGAAGGTGATCGACCACGTTGTGGCGCAGGGCTACTACGTAACGCAGCAGGAAAGCATCACCGATGAGGACCGAGCCAGGTATCCCCGTATTGCCCGTATCATTGCCAAATCGGGCTACAACGCCCAGCGAACGCCCATGAATCTGCCCATTGCCCAAACCGTTGTTAAGGCCGTTCAATCGACGGTGAATGGCGATATTGTGCTGCAACCGAGCTTGGGTGGGAGTCTGCCCCTCTATCTGTTTGATCAGATCCTGAAAACCCCAACAATTACCGTCCCTATCGCTAACCATGACAACAACCAGCACGCTGAAAACGAAAACCTACGCATTCAGAATCTTTGGGACGGTCTGGAAACCTACGTTGCGCTGATGCGGCTCTGATGCTGGCTAATGTGACTCGAATCAGTCGGTTCTCTATTTAGCTAATGTATCGTTACTCTTTTCACTACTTCGTGCCAGTTAAATTGGGCAATAGTATTTATCTGTAGCGAAAATCAAGTTTAACGAAAAGTCGCGCTCAGTTTCCCCTGGCGTGGCTTTTTGTTGCTATACACTGGTTCTATAAAAATACCTGATTTGAAGAGTTACGCTTTTCATTCGCTACTCTATATCTGGAGCTTACATTTTAGCGTCTTAAGACAATAATTAATAAGTAACCATTTACTGTATTATTAGTATAACTTGAAATATGCACCTCACGAACAGGCCCAATGGTTACAGAGCACTTCCATAATAGCCTGTATGTTACTAATTTGTCTATTAAAAGGTAGTTTTTAATTTTGCAGTTACTTCAGTGTTTAAAGATTTAATTTAGTTTTAACGGGAAAATTTTTAGCGAAATCAAACGCTTTCCATTATTATTGGCGCTCGTAGTCAGGATTTAGGCAAACAAATTTCTGTAACGCCGGTCTGGCATGGTTTGTGGTAAGTTTGAGCTGATTGTATTCCAGAGGTAACTATAGACGATCTAAGGCGCATAGATACTGTAAAATCATTCAGGATCAATTAGGAAACAAATCAATCGTTGCAGTACGTCAAAGTCGTTTTATCATTTGTTGTATAGCTCAGGCCGTAAGATTAGTATCAGGTTCATCTATTTTTAATTTAACCAATAATTTCTGTGAATATGGTTCAATACTTCTACCTAGTTACTAGACAGTGGGTTAACTTTTCCTGGTTTTTGGCAGGGTTGTTATTGCTAAATTCAACCCTGGGGCTGTCTCCGGTACAGGCTCAAAGTTCTTCAGGTGGTGTCCATCTGACGTACCCTGTTTCCCGCATGATTGTTCAGCGGGATAATAATAACCAGGCTACCGTACAGCTCGCCGGGAATTATAATACACCAATTGATCTAATTGAAGCAAGGGCTGTAGCCCGGGTTGCTGGCCAGGGAACAAACACCGATTGGGTCCGGTTGACCCCCAATCTAGGGCAGTTTTCGGGGAATTTAGTAATTCGGGGTGGTTGGTATCAACTGGAAGTTCGGGCTTTTAAGGGAGGTCAGCAGGTTGGCTCAGATGTACTGGACCGCTTTGGCGTTGGCGAGGTATTCGCTATTGTAGGCCATTCAAATGCTCAGGGATCCAGCTGCTATCTGAATGGCACTGATTACTGCCCAAGTATGGAAGGAGCCTCCGACGACCGCGTAACAGCCGTCAGTCTCGATCAGTCATCTCCGGAATTCTATACCTACCTGAACACGGCCGATACCCGCTACCTGCCAGGATTGGCTTTCCGTCAGCTAACAACATTCGGCGGCATCTCTCCATTCGCTAAAATGGCCTGGTTTTGGGGCCGCATGGGAGATGCCCTTGTAAAACGAATTAATGTTCCCGTGTTGCTCTATAATGCCGGTTTTGGAGGCTCTAACATGGAGCTAACCTATAATGCGGCTTATGATATTCCGTTTCAGCATAGTTTTATTCGATATGATCTGCGAATGCCCTACGCTAACATTCGTAATCTTATGAATTTGTATGTTCCGACAACTGGTATCCGGGCCTTTTTGCTCAACCACGGTGTTAACGACCGGGCCAGTTCTACCAGCGACATCGTAAAATGGCACTATGGTCTTATCGACAAAGTTCGACAGGAATTCAACATGCCTAACTTAGGCTGGATTGTGGCTTTGGCTTCGTACTCCAGTGGCCGTTTTGAGAACGTCCGGCAAGCCCAGTATCAAACTTTTAACCGGGCTGGCTACCAGACCTACCAGGGGCCTGATCTGGACAATATTAGCTCCCTGGCTGATATGCCGGACGGTACGCACTATTCCCCCGCTGGTCAGGTAAAAGTTGGAGAGGCCTGGGCCAATTCAATAACCGATGCCTATTTACAGGCGATTCAACCTAGGTCGGCTCAGTCCCAACCTTTAAATACCATTAGTTGCGCATCTGCTGAGCAACTTACCCTGAGCGCACCTTCAGGTTATGAGTATACCTGGAACACGGGTAGCGCCGACCGCTCTCTGACCGTGGGTGCAGGCCAGTATTCAGGGCGAATCAGGGCATCCCAGGGTACCGTATATTTCCCCCCCGCCATCGTCGTTCCAACAGCAATTAATTCGGCAGTATACGGCTGTAGTGCGGTAACCACCAATCAGGCTCCGGTAGCCAATGGTCAACTGGTCGCTTTATCTGGCACAGTCGGTACTGCACTAAGCTACACAATACCGTCGGGTTCTTTCAGTGATCCAGCTGGGCTGGCACTTACCTATAGCTACAGAGGGCTTCCTGCCGGCTTAACAGGCAACGCTCTTGTTGTTTCGGGTAATCCTACCACGTCAGGAACGGGTAATTTTACCGTGACTGCTACCAATACGGCGGGGCTCTCCGTTTCATCGCTGGTTACTTATACAGTATCAACAGCTACTCCTCAACCCGCACCACCAGTACAAGTGAGTCAGCTTCTTGCTTTGACAGGTCAGGTAGGACAGCCAGTAAACTACGTCATTCAGGCCAGTGCGTTTCAGGACCCAGCTAACTCGGCTTTGACGTTCAGCTATCAAAACTTGCCCGCAGGCCTTTCAGGTTCAGGCCTGACAGTAAGTGGCACTCCTGTTGGGGCAGGCAGTGGTCAGTTTAACGTAACGGTAACCAATTCGGCCAGATTGTCGGTAACTGCCCAGGTCAGCTATGATATCACTGCTCAGGTAACTACGACTACACCATCAACAGGACCATTTGCTCAGGTGGCTCCCTTATATAACTGTTCGACCGGGGCCATCACCTTCCAAACAACCGGGGGTAACGGAACAACCATCGAGTATAAGAGTACAGGCATAACGGATTGGACCACCAACCCCAATCAGTACTTGGATCGGGAGTCCATCACTGCCAGTGACACACCCCCCTTTACCTTGTTTGCCCGCCAGAGTGGGCAGGTAGTGACTTATAACTGGTCGCGGCAAGCGTACTGTGGATCGACTACGCCAGCACCACCAACTACTACGCCAGTACCACCAACTACTACGCCAGCACCACCAACTACTACGCCAGCGCCACCGACTACTACGCCAGCACCTGCGCCGTCAACAGGATCGTTTGCTCTAGTGGCTCCCCTGTATAACTGTTCGACCGGGGCTATCACCTTCCAGACAACCGGAGGTAACGGAACACGCATCGAGTTTAGAAGTCCAGGTATTAGCGATTGGACCACCAACCCTAATCAGTTCCTGGATGGGAATGGCCGCAATGCTGGTGATACGCCCACGTTTACGCTCTACGCCCGTCAGAGCGGACAGGTCGTAACGTATAGCTGGTCGCGGCAAGCGCACTGTGGATCGACTACCACCGCGCCACCCACTTCGACTACGCCAGCACCTGCGCCGTCAACAGAATCTTTTGCTCTAGTGGCTCCCCTGTATAACTGTTCGACCGGGGCTATCACCTTCCAGACAACCGGAGGTAACGGAACAACCATCGAGTTCAAGGCGGTTGGTATCACGGACTGGACCACCAACCCTAATCAGTTCCTGGATCGGGAGTCTCGCACCGCCGGTGATACGCCACCGTTCATCATCTACGCTCGTCAGAATGGGCAAGTAGTAGCGTATAGCTGGTCGCGGCAAGCGCACTGTAAAAGTGGAGGACGTGTTAGTGCCTGGAAAACTGAGCCACTATTATCGGTACAGGTCCTGGGTAATCCAGTAGGCGGATCAACTGTTGAAGTACTTGTAACTGGTGCGGTTGGTAATAATTTAAAACTGGAACTGACTGATTTGCGGGGTAATATGCTTTACCGTCAACAGATAGTGTCGCCCCAGGCAGTAGAACGAGTACGTCTTGAGGTTGGCAGTTCGTCGGGGATGTTACTGCTTCGCGCAATGACGCCAACCCAGCAAGAAACTATTAAATTGCTTAAACCATAACTGGGTAGTTTTAGTCTGGAACAGCATGTTCCAGACTAAAACCCTTGGTTCCCACCGTTTAACTTGTTTTTGCTGTTGGGGCCATACATGAGCTCACACAAATAGGAATCAGCACGAAGCAGGTGAACATTTTCGCTTTGATCAAGATGAATAGAATCGTTTTGTCGTCTATAGGACTACTGTTCTTTTTGGCCCGGTGTCATCCTACGGCAACAGACGTAGTGGTTCCTACTAACTGTCAGCTGGCAGGCAGTGCAGATCAACTAATTGAAACCGGGGGGAGGCTCACCGATGAACTAATGCGAACATTCACTTACAAGGATAACAAACTTCAGTCGATCCTGGAGCGCTCGTCTAATCAAGAGGCCATGTTTGTAGTCGAATATGCGAATGGCCGCCCGCAGAAAGCCACCAATGGTCAGGATGTAATTTCTATACAGTACACATCGGCCGATGCCCCCACCAGTGCTGACTTTAGCCGCGCCGGAATAAGTCGGTCTACTTTTGCCATGACGTATGACGAGGCAGGGCGTATGACGAGTGTGTCAGAAACCCGTCATGTGCTACCGCCCAATTCACTGACAGCAGCCAGAGCGTATCGATTCAGCTATGACCTTACGGGTACCCTTACCCGCGAACATGCCCGTTTTACGCTCACGGATGGAACGATTGTTGAGGAACAAACCGATTATGTGTCTGAGTCTAAACCTGGCCCTTTTACGTTTTTCCAGGCGCGTCCACTATTAACGGTGGTTGCCCTCAGTCAGGGTAGAGAAACAAAGCCAGGCCGGTTCTGGCAGCAACTGGCAACCCTGACATCAGCAACTTATACCTTAACTAACGCGGGTACCCGTGGTAGCATGCTCGAAGAGGCAGACTTTGTAAACCGTTATGATGACCAGGGCCGTCTGTCAGAAACAAAAAAGCGGGCCAAACTCTATCAGGGCTTGATGCCCGATCCGGTTACAAAGCAGAATCAGCAAAATTTTACGTATACCTGTTTTTAATTGTTTAAAGTCCGGGTAACCGGATAAATCTTTGGTTGACTATGAAATACTATCTTATTCTGGCCGGTCTTTGGCTGGCAAGTCATCAGGTGTTAGGGCAAACCGCTTCACCAACACCAGTCGGATTTACCCATAGAATTGACTCTGGTATGCCGGGGCGGGAAATATATGGCAGTACACAGCGCCCATTTGCCAGCAACGGTGAGTTAATGGGGAGAGGTGATTTGTCAGCACAAACTAAGCAGGTATTTGAAAACCTAAGCACAGCCCTAAGTTCATTGGGTATGGATTTCTCCCATATTAAACAGGTGTGTTATTATATGAAAGGGGAGACTGGTCAGCTTGACCAAACTGCTATTTCGAGAATTAATGCCATTGCTGAAAAATATTTTTCTGCGGGCTCTCAAATAATGGAGTTTAAACAACTGCCCAAGATTGCTCAGGACGAGGTGCTAATTGAAATAGAGGTGATAGCCATCCGATAAACGTCTGCCAATTAATTACTGAAAACCGTAATCGTACTTGCTTTTTTTAGGTGAGTGTTCAATTAGGGTTCAGTTTTCAGCGGCAGATAGTATAATTAGCAAAAAGAGAAGTTATGGACGAGAGTCACGGTCGGCTGCGGCAATGGGTCGGAAAAAGGAGACCTGAATAGTACGGACTATTTTGTTTGTCTAAAGCGTAGGGATTAGTGGTACTGGATCGTAAGAGCAAGCCTACCTTGATTTGTTAATGGCAAAGATTTAATGGAAAGCGACGTATAGCTAAAGCAGAAACAGTTAAATTTGCCTATTTACCATGAACGGCTGGCGTATTCGATACGTCAGCCGTTCATGGTATACTTTAACTAAGATTAACGGGTGGGCTTCAATTTGACCATTTTTTTTTAACATCTATTTTTAGGGCATCAAAATTGCATAGAGTTGTTCACAAGCTTAATCAAAAAGGTACGTTGATTAAGCTTGCGCTGGTTAAGGATTGTCTTTTATATGACATTTAATAAAGTAGCTACCCGACGCGTACAAAAAGTAGTTACACGACGCGTACAAAAAGTAATTACCCGACGCGTACAAAAAGTAATTACCCGACGCGTACAAAAAGTAATTACCCGACGCGTACAATATCTTGCCATTGATGGTTTCATCCTAACTGCGGTTCTAGTAGTTACTGTCCTGCTTGGAACGGGTTACTACCTGTCAGGGCGCTGGGTGAATTTCCCATTCATTGACGACTATCAAACTATAGTCGAGTTTTTGAACCATACCCAAACCGATTCATTCGCCCATACATTTGGGTATACAATTTGGCAACCCCATAACGAACACCGAATAGTTTTCACCCGCCTGGTTGCAGCGGCTTACGCCTACTTATCGCCCGATGGTGTTCGTTTTGATATTCTAAGTGCCAGCGGATTATTATTTCGAGGGTTGATACTGTGGTCACTGTACCAGCAGTGGCAACGGATGCCAATAAGAACACCAGGGTTAAATTATTGGTCCATAGCCGGTTTTGCCGTGATTGTATTAATTATCACGAGTGGGCGCGATATGGAAAACCTGTTGTCTGCTACGTGCGCCCTACAAAATATTCCCGTAGTTGCCTGGGCGTTACTGGCTTTTCTGGCTGCCAGCCGCAACCAATGGACGGCGGCCTGGGTGCTGGGTGGTCTGGCAACCCTAACCAGCGGAAATGGAATATTTGTGCCTATGCTCCTGAGTGTCGAGCGGTTGTTCAACCGGCGATGGGTAACAGGCAGCTTAGCCCTGGTTGTTACAGTAATAGCCTACGGGTTCTACCGGAGTGGGATGCACGTGGTCATAGATTGGCATCAACTGCCCCAGATGGTGCCTAAGTTCTTTGCCTTTCAGGGGTCATTGTTTTACCTGCATTATTACCTGCATGAATACAGCGTTCCGTATAGCCTTCCAACTGTGCTGGCAGGGTTGGTTTATACCGCCGTCGGTTTAGAAACTATCTGGAGTTATCTGAATAAACGAATTTCGCTGTTCTATCCAGCGGTATTCGCCTTCATTTGGTTAACAGCCCTCCCTGTTGCCATGCTTAGGCCAGGGGTGTTAGAAAGCCGCTTCGCTATTTATTCAATGGTCTTAACGGCAGTTGTTTATGGGCGGTTGACAGACTATTGTCAACTATACCGGCCAAACTTGCTATGCGTTATGCACCCCATCGCCTTGTCAGCAGCACTTATATTTTTCGTCCAGAGCTTTGTCGTTCACGACCGAACCGTCGAGCGGCAATACCGAACAGACCTGGCTGCGCATTATACCTCTCAGCACATAAATAAGCGGTTCTCTCAGCGTTTCGACCCACTGCTACGAACTGGTTTGTTTTCAACGGCTCACATTGATCGAATGACGAAGAGAGTTTTCAGGTACAGCAGCCACGGGGTCAATCCACAACCTGCGCTGCTCGGCACCTATGCAGACGGTTACTATTATGTGCGTACGCCGTTAAGAAGCAAATTTCTCATTTTTAAGCAAGGCCACAATCAGGTTGCCTTGCCCTCTGATAGTCACGAGGATGTATCTCCCTCTACTACGTTCCTGATGCCATCCTGGCTTCCAAAAGGATGCTACACGATTGAGATTGTGGCTAATGATAGAATCTGGCCAACGTCTCTGTCCATTACTAATACGGGGGAGCAGCTACTACAATCGCCCAATGGCTGTAAGTGATTTCTAACTGATCAGGTTTGGATCGTATCTCTAACAGCCTGCACTACGTGGTTGAAGCCTGTGCATCTCATCTCAAGCGTTTGCCAGGCAGATCGCGTCCATTTTGATGAAGAATGAGCTGCTCTACTTCTCCTTTTTCGTTCGGAATAAATGTGACCTGCGCATCAACGACTTTGAGGTAAAATTTAGTTTTCGTCTCGGCAAAAAGCTCAAATCGATTCTGCCCGGTGGCTTGACCAAATAGTTTTCCATTTTCCCTCGAGACCGTAATGGCAAAGGAGGGTGCCAGTTCATATTTGCCGACGTACGACTCCAATACGGCTGTATCCACCGTTACCACTACGTCCTTGGGAGCTTCCACCGGTT
>DATHAW010000420.1:0-2303 GCA_035296465.1 Spirosoma sp. | reverse complement strand
ACCGGATTTACACCAACGCGGGCCTGGCCCAGCGGCTGGGGCTGGAACTGGCCACCGACCTGACGCTGACCAAAAGCTGGAAACTCTACGTAGGGGGTACCGCCTACCGCTACACGCTCGTGGGTGGGTTGTTCGGGAACGACGTAGTGTTTGCCAATCAAGCGTGGGTCTATTCGGTCAATGCCAACACCAGCCTTCAGCTTGCCCCCTCGCTTACCCTACAGGCCAATGTCAATTATCTGTCGCAACGCATTACGGCTCAGGGCGAAGACTCCCGGTTTCTGGTGCCTAATCTGTCGCTCCGGAAGGGATTTTTGCAACAGCGCCTGTCGGTTACCCTGCAATGGCAGAACGTGGGGCTGGGCCTGCTGCCGGCCAACGAACAGCGCATTACGACGCGGGGCCGCGACTTCTTCACCACCACCAACTACATTCAGGAAAGAGACATCTTCCTGATCAACCTCAGCTATGCACTGCGGCAGCCAGGCAAACAGCCGAAACTGCCCACGAGCGAGTTCGGCGATAAAGAATTTTAGGCTTGGACTGCCCGTTACATAGGGTTGTAAACCTATTGGGTTGTTGGGGGTTTGTTTGGATTAGTTCCTAATTCACTACTTTTGCGGTCTTCGCGTCAGCGGTCAGGTTTTGTATTTCTAAAACGTTTATACCCCAGTCTAATGGAAAAAATAAAAGTGGCGAATCCGGTTGTCGAACTGGATGGCGACGAAATGACTCGCATCATCTGGAAATTCATCAAAGACAAGCTGATTCTGCCCTACGTCGACGTCGACATCAAGTACTATGACCTCGGCATCGAGTACCGCGACGAAACCAACGACAAGGTGACGATCGACGCGGCCAATGCCATTAAACAGTACGGCGTTGGTATCAAATGCGCGACCATTACGCCCGACGAAGACCGAGTCAAGGAGTTCAACCTGAAGCAAATGTGGAAGTCGCCTAATGGCACCATTCGCAACATTCTGGACGGCACCGTGTTTCGTGAGCCGATTGTCATGAACAACGTGCCGCGCCTGGTCACGAACTGGAAAGCCCCCATCATTGTGGGTCGTCACGCGTTCGGCGATCAGTACCGGGCCACCGATTTCCTGGTGCCGGGTAAGGGTAAGCTGACCATGAAGTTTGAGGGCGAAGACGGAACCGTGCAGGAATATGAAGTTTTCAACTTCCCCGGCGCAGGCGTGGGCATGGGCATGTATAACCTGGACGAATCCATCCGGGGGTTTGCCAAAGCCTGTTTCAACATGGCGCTGCAAAAAGGATGGCCGCTCTACCTGTCGACGAAGAACACGATCCTGAAAAAATACGATGGCCGATTCAAAGACATTTTCCAGGAGATCTATGACGCCGAATTCGCCGGTAAAGTGCATTATGAGCACCGCCTGATCGACGACATGGTGGCCTCAGCCCTGAAGTGGGAAGGCAATTTTGTGTGGGCCTGCAAAAACTACGACGGCGACGTACAGTCCGATACGGTTGCACAGGGTTTTGGTTCGCTGGGGCTAATGACGTCGGTGCTCGTTACGCCCGATGGCAAGACGATGGAAGCCGAAGCTGCCCACGGCACCGTTACGCGTCACTACCGCGAATACCAGAAAGGCAACAAAACATCAACCAACCCGATTGCATCCATTTACGCCTGGACGCGCGGCTTGGCTTTCCGGGGGCAATTAGACGGTAACCAGGAGCTGATCGACTTCGCCAATGCCCTCGAATCCGTTTGCGTGGAAACCGTTGAAAGCGGCAAAATGACGAAAGACCTGGCCCTGTCGGCCTATCCCGTCGGCACGAAACTGACGGCTGGTGAACATTACATGAACACCGAAGACTTCCTGGACGCGCTGGATACGAACCTGAAAGCAAAGCGGGGCTTGGCATAAGATTGCCTGCCTTACTTTTTGAGTGCCATCCTGATAGTAGGGTGGCACTTTTATTTTCTTTGCCATCCTAAACCCCTTGATTTATGAAACCTATTTTTGTTATGGTGGCCTTTATGCTGCTGTCTGTCACAAGCCACGCTCACCTCCTTACCGGCGATCCGCCCGCAAAAAAAATGAAAACTAACTCCGTTCAGCACATTGTGCTTTTTAAGTTCAAGCCCGAAACGACGCCCGAAAAAGTAAAGGAGATTGTGGCGGCATTTGAAGCACTGCCCTCAAAAATCAGTCAGATAAAAGACTTTAAGTGGGGTACCAATAACAGCCCGGAGAAACTGAATAAAGGCCTCACCCACGCGTTCATTCTGACGTTCGACTCGGAGAAAGACCGCGACGCCTACCTAC
>DATHAW010000419.1:0-6979 GCA_035296465.1 Spirosoma sp. | reverse complement strand
AACCCAGTATTTTGTAGGCGATTTCGACGGCATAGAGTTCAAGCCTTTTTCTACCGAAACCAAATGGATGGATTATGGTACAGACAATTATGCGGGCGTAACGTTCGCTAACACTGGCAACCGAACCATACTTATCGGCTGGATGAGCAACTGGCAGTATGCAGAGAAAGTGCCTACCTCCTCGTGGCGCAGTGCCACCACCGTACCGCGTGAGCTTGGCCTGAAGGAAGTAAACAAGAAATTGTATCTAACATCTAGCCCCGTAAAGGAGCTTGCCGGGCTAAATGGCAAAACGACTGCGCTGAAAAATGTAACCGTAAAAGGACAGTATGACCTAACAGCCAAAGTTGGTGATAGGATAGACCCGTTTAAGCTCACCCTATCGGCCCCCGCGGCCAGTGACTTCTCTATTGTGCTGGCCAATGAGCAAGACAATGAACTGGTCATTGGCTACGACAAAGGCACTAATGCATTTTTCATTGACCGGACCAAATCCGGCAAAACAGACTTCGAGAAAGGTTTTGGCAAACGGCACACGGCCCCGCGTTTGTCGACAAATGGTAAAATTTCGCTCACGCTGCTGGTTGATGCGGCATCGGTTGAGTTATTTGCCGATAGTGGCCTTACGGTCATGACCGATATATTCTTCCCCAATAAGGCCATGTCCAAGCTATTTATTAAGTCGGCAACCGGTGTATCAATTAGCGATTTAAATTATACCAGAATAAATCCTTCTATGAATGGTGGCCTATAAAGGCGTATCGCCCTAACTCATTGCCAGGAAATCTGTAACAGCGAAACGCCCTGCCGGGGCAATGGAAAGTCTATTATGGCTTCGTTGTTTTTGATAGAGATACGTTCGGGCGATTTCAGCAGTTGCAGTTGACCCGATTTCTCTAGTTGGGCAATCTGTTCAGCCGTTGGATTTTTAGGCGAACCCATTTTCTTCCAAACTTCGTAGGCGTTGCTGAATTGTTGGTCGATGCGATAGTGACGTAACA
The DNA here is from genome assembly GCA_035296465.1 of Spirosoma sp. GTDB lineage: Bacteria > Bacteroidota > Bacteroidia > Cytophagales > Spirosomataceae > Spirosoma. The sequence continues at coordinate 5,978 of DATHAW010000419.1, read as the reverse complement.
TTGCTGTTCGGCCGGGGATACCCGTAAGGCGTACAGAGACTGGCGCAGTTGCGGCTGGTCGATTGTCATCGTGGTAGTTCCAGACCATAACCGTGGCCTCTTTAGCATCCTTTGCCGCCAGCGCGTTGATGTCGGCCTCGCCACGAACACTCTCGTCCCGAACAGTTTGATATTGATAGGCAAGGCCCCGCTGCTCAACCTCGACACGGTTACCCCGCATCAGCCCAAACATCCGGAAAACATTGAGCACGGGTTTATCGACACCGTTAGTAGCCAAATCACGAAAACCGCGAAACCAGGGCTGATTTTCAAACTCAAATGCCCACGTAACGGCCCCCAGCAGGTTAACGCCCCGGTCGTTAGCCAGGTCATATTTTCGTGCGAACGAAGCCGCTGTGTAGCTGGAATACATTGTGCCATTGCGGTAGGCGTTCTGAGGGTGGAAATCTTCCGAGCAGGCTGCGCACCCTTCGGGGTCTGATTCGCCAATGATAATGGGTAATTTTGCTAACGTTGGATAGGAAGCCACAATCTGAAAGCCCTTATCGATGTCGCGGAGTTGCTTGCCCATGTTCATTTGTACCACGCCATTGACCAGCTTAGGCGAACCTTTAGCGTGGAAGGTGATGAAGTCGATTGGCGAACCAACCTTGCCCGTTACGTAATTTTTGCCGCCGACTACGTGATCCAGAAAAGCACGCATGAAGGCAGCGGCCTTTTCTGATCCGGGTCCCGTTACCTCAGGGCCACCTATTCTGGCGCTTGGCAAAGCTCGTTTTACCGCGTCGGCCGAGTAGTCGTATAGTTTGATGTATTCCTCCGTAGTGCCTTTCCAGTAGCCAATATCCGGCTCGTTCCACAATTCCCAATACCAGCTTTCGACCTCCTTTTGTCCATAACGCGCCACCGAATGCCTGACCCACTGGTATACCAGTTCCGCAAATTTTTGGTAGTCCTTAGGCGGGTAGGCCCAACCGGTATAAATATCGTTGTATTGATTGCCCGGACTCCACTGGTGCTGGTAAGGTTCTGGGTGCGTTGACATAGCCTTGGGCATCAAGCCAATCTGTGCTATTGGTTTCATGCCCCGTTCGATATATGTATCGAATATTTTGTCGACAATGGTCCAATTGTAAACTGGCTTACCCTGCGCATCTTCCGTATAGGCATTGGTTGATCCCCACTTGAGTGCCGGTGTGCCATCGCCGGTAACCAACAGGCTGTGCGCCCGCACAAACACTGGCGTTTTGCTGACTTTTGACAGTTCAGTCAGCAGTTTCTTCCCGTCTTTCATGTAGGTGTAATTGGGTTCGTCGTACCCAAACCACGCCCATATAGGCTTCAATGGTCCTTTGTTTTTAGCCAAATCAACCTTGATTACTACCGGAGCTGACTCGGTCTGACCTATTGCGACTGGTCCAATCAGCGTAGCGATGGCAACTAGGAAAAATAGTATTATTTCGAGTAGCTGAATACAGATTCGCTGACGCATTGAATGAGGTTGATTTGTGGGCAAGTTGAAATCAGAGAGGCTTTGATCCGATAAGTCAATGACGGACTACGTTGATGAAAGAATCAGCCACACCAGATTAATTTCCAACCGGTTTGAACAAGGGTGCGTGAATCTGCCGGAGTGTTTCGACCGGAATTTTAATTACTTCCCTATCATAGGTCAGCAGACCATTGACCTCGCCCTCTACGTCCGTTGTTTGCGTGTATACAGCCGCCGACAATGCCTGCTTTTGATAATACTCCACTATTTTGGCGTATTTCTTCTGGTAGGCTTTCAGCACGGCGTCGGCTGACTGGTACGTCTGGTACCCCCAATTGCGCATTTCCGGATTCCACAGGTGGCCTTGCACTGGCCACCCAATACCCCCAAATTCGCCGATAACCACTACGCGATTGGTTTTTAGATCGACCGGACGGGGTTCTTCCTCATAGGTGTGAATGTCATAAAAATCGCCGGCACCCCGGTCGTTCCAACCACTAACGGCGTTGACCACGCGGCTTGGATCGATGCCCTTCACCCATGCCGATAACCGCTCATTATCGTACTGCCCCCAGCCTTCGTTATGAACCACCCACGTAACAATGCTGGGGTGATTGTGCAGCTGGTTCAGCATTCGGCGGAGTTCGAGTTCAAATTGCTCTTTGGCTTTCGACCGGCGCAGTGGCTCACTCTGATCGCCCGGTGCTTCGTTCTGCCCTTCCAGAAACCCCGACGGCATATCCTGCCAGACGAGGATTCCCAGTTTATCGCACAGGTAGTAGTAGCGATCCGGTTCAATCTTGATGTGCTTGCGCAGCATGTTAAAGCCCGACTTTTTCAGAAAATCGATTTCAAAGGCCATTGCCTCTTCAGATGGTGGAGTCAGCAAGCCACCCGGCCACCAGCCCTGATCAAGTGGGCCGTTCTGAAACACAAATTTGTTGTTGAGCAGTAGCACCGGTTGGTTCGCAACAGGGCCTTTACCAACCGCTATTTTACGCATGGCAAAATAACTCGTTACTACGTCCAGTGGCGAACCGGTCACGGTAGCGTCTGCATAAGCCGTTCGAATGGCGTCGTCCTGCCGAGGGCGTTTGTTCTGGGGCGTGTCGCCGAAGGGGTCATTCACCGTCACTAACTCGGCCTTCAGGTTGTACAGAAACGGGCGGTCGGGCGACCATAACTTCGGATTTTGTATGGGCAGATAACCTACTTTTCCCCACCGGATTACGGTGGTACTTATAGTTTGCTGCCCATCCAACGCCGTTAGTCGTACAGCCGTCGTCGCACGATTAACCGGCGGACGATTAAGCAACACCTCTACCCGGACCCGGCCCGAATCCACTTCGGGCGTTATACGTAGTTCATCAATATACCCCCCTTTCGGTACGGGCTCTATCCAGACGGTTTGCCAGATGCCCGATACGGGGGTGTAGAAAATACCGGAAGGCCGCAGTGCCTGCTTGCCACGGGGCTGTTCGTCGGCCGAGGTTGGGTCCGTGACGCCAAGAATTAACTGGTTTTGGCCGTCTTTAAGGTACTCTGTTATATCAAAACTAAACGCGTCGGAGCCACCCGTGTGCGACCCAACTAAGCCACCGTTTATCCATAAACTACATTCGTAATCTACCGCGCCGAAGTGCAGCAGAATCCGTTGGCCTACCCACTCGCGGGGTATGCTGATGTTACGTCGATACCACAGCCGCTGCTCTGGAGAGAGCGATTTAGTCACTTTCGAGAGAGTCGACTCTACGCAGAATGGAACCAGAATCTGGCCGGCAAAGGCCGTTGGCTGCGGGGCTTGTTTAGGCGTAATGACGTACTCCCACAACCCATTTAGGTTTTGCCAGTTGGGGCGGGCCAGTTGTGGTCGGGGGTATTCGCGCCAGGCGTTTTCGGGCGTTACCTGTTTTTCCCAGCGGCTCAGGATGGGCGCTGTCCGTACACCTGTTACGCTGACGGCCGTTGGTTGGGTTGTTGTTTGGGCAGTGGCAGCAGTGGTGATGACACTGAATAGCAAAGCGGCAGAAAATGGATTGGGCAGGAATCGCGTGATAATTGACATAAACGATTTAGAGACAGATGCGACGTACAAAAGGCAGGTAGGCAGCGCTTGCTAATAAAGTAGATAAGTGCCATTAGCTACCACCGTTATGATTAATCAGGCAACAAAAAGGTGCATTGGGCTATTCGCACCGCTTATGCTAACGCAGTTTCAACGCTTTGGAAAATAGCCGCTATGTTGTTTCCCTTTGTTTTATGGCACAACAGCGCCAAACGGCACTCGATAAAATGGGTTATATTAGCTTGCCACTATCGTTACCTGAAAAGCGTATGGGTATCCGTCAGGTAGGTACAATAAAAGTACCTGATGCCCCATCCTAAAGCCAATGATGACTGCACATGACAAGTTTTAGTACAGTTCACTTTTTAGCGGAAGTGACTGGGATTGACAACGGATTAAACTTGTGGGAACGTCATGTTTTGGTTACTATTGTAGCCCGTGAATCTATTGTTTTATTAATTAACTTTACTGTTAAGATCGTAAGAAATTCATAATTCCGTTACGTCCCCGATACTCCCAATTACTCATCCTCTCCGAATGGAAGCTGCTCAGTCCGACCGAGTTTGTCTACGCTGTATTAGCCTGGCATTGGTGGTCATTGCAGTCGCTATTGGATGCCGGTCGGCAAGCACCAATCCTGTCTCGCCCGGTTTTGATTTCTTTCCCTTGTCAACCGGGCACTACGTCATTTATAACGTAGACGAACGCCGGTACTCGCTCACTGCACCAGCCGTTCAGCGGACGTACCAGGTGAAGGAGGTGGTGGGAGCGCCTTATGCTGACGTAACGGGACAGCCCGCCTACCGGCTGCTTCGCTACCGTCGGCTGGTGGAGAGGCAGCCCTGGCAGACAGATTCGGTTTGGTCTGCGCGGCTGGTCGATGGTGAGGCTATCCGTACCGAAAACGGGCTGGACTTTATCAAGCTCCGCTTTCCCGTCAGTGATCGGCTACGCTGGGATGGCAACCAACGCAACAGCCTGGGACAGGACCCGTACGAAGCACGCAATAGCGGTAAACCGTACCGCGTTTCGGATAAAGAGTTTAGCGAAACGGTTACGGTGGTGGCCCAACAGGACTCGACGCTTATATCACAGGATAAGCGCCTTGAAGTTTACGCAAAGCAGGTCGGATTAATTTATAAAGAACGTGTACAACTCCAGTATTGCTCATCAACCCCAGCCTGCATTGGCACCAACCAGATTGACTATGGCATTCGGCAGGTCTACCGCTTTCATTCGTCCGGCAGGGAATAAAACGGCCTGGCTCCTTCTCTTTCTATTGCTTAGCCAGTTGCCCGGCTTTGGCCAGGCAACGCGCAAATACCTGGTGTTGCTGCGCGACAAGACCGGCACTCCCTACAGCGTCGGCCGACCCGACCAGTTTCTGTCGCAGCGGTCGATTCTGCGCCGACAGAAACAGGCCATTCCCGTGCTGGAACGCGACCTGCCCGTGAACCCAGCCTACGTAACGCAATTACAGCAGGCTGGCGCAAAAGTCTGGTTCACCTCGCGCTGGCTCAACGCCGTGCTGGTCGAATCTACCGACGCAGCCATTGCGGGCATTCAAAAACTCTCCGTGGTGAAGGGACTGGAGTTTGGGCGGTCGCTGGCCAACGCCCGCCAGGACGCCTACAGGCCGGCAATTTCTTTTCCTTCAGTTGAACAGGTGGGCAAGTTTGGCGAGGTTCAGGCCCTGAACTACGGGACGTCGCAGGCGCAGGTCACCCAGCTAGGCGTCGACAAAATGCACCAGCAGGGCTACCACGGCGAAGATATGCTGATTGGCGTGCTGGATGCCGGTTTTCTAAACGCCGACAAAGTCCTTTTCCTGAAACCGCTGTTCGATGAAAAGCGGGTGCTGGCTACGTATGATTTCGTTAAGAAGGAAACAGGGGTGTACGAAGACGATTCGCACGGTCTGTCGTGCCTGTCGGCCATTGCCGCCACCGCAGACAATCAGCTCTATGGCACTGCGTTTAAAGCCAAATTCGTTTTGCTCCGTACCGAGGATGCAGGCAGCGAAAGCCGTCTGGAAGAAGCCAACTGGTTGTTTGGTGCCGAATTTGCCGACAGTGCGGGGGTAGACGTAATTAGTTCATCGCTGGGTTACACTCGGTTCGACGACGTAACGACCAGCTACACCTACCAAGATTTAGATGGGAAAACGGCCCTCTCGACCCGCGCTGCTCAATTGGCGACCGAAGCCGGGATGGTGGTGGTGGTAGCAGCCGGTAACGAAGGTAATGACGCGTGGCGTTATCTGTCGGCCCCTTCTGATGCCGTGTCGGTGCTGGCGATTGGAGCCGTCAATCAGGCTGGGCAGCGGGCCTCCTTCAGTTCCTTTGGCCCCTCGGCCGATGGGCGGGTGAAGCCCGACCTGGTGGCCCGTGGTCTGGGCAAGGTGGTGGGTAGTCCGGGTGG
>DATHAW010000418.1:0-7982 GCA_035296465.1 Spirosoma sp. | reverse complement strand
TCCCACTCCGACGTCAGCGTCAGGTGGACACCGGCATCGGTATTGGGGTGTTGTTTAAGGTAGGCGAAAAACTGGGGCACCCAGCCGCAGGGCATCATCACACTGGTCGAGCTGGCAATGCCCCGGTCGAGCGCCGTCATTGTCCCGACGTTCGATTCGTAGCTCATCCCGGCATCATCGACGTGCAGAATAATAATTTTTTTATCCTTCGGAAAGCCTAACTTCTCGGCGTAGGTTTCGGATTGGGCCTGGAGGGACGGGTGCACAGTAGCCATTAGCAGGCACAGAAGAAAATATTGTTTCATGAAGTAAGACAGTACGTTAGACCGTACAGTATGGCTAACAGAAATAGGTAACGATGGCATCTGATAAATAGGCCTGTCACATATCAACAGATAAACATCGGTAATTACAATTTTTTATAAAAGACGATTGCCCCGCAAAAACTCCTCTGTCGTCATACGCCGTTTGCCCTCAGCCTGCAACGAATCAATGCTCACCCATTCGTCGGCGGCTCTGACTAAAATAGTCTTTTTGTGATCCGTATAGGCCATACCGGGCTCCGCTACAAATGGCGATTCGTTGGCTACAGATACGGCGTAAATTTTAAAAAACTTATGATTTATTAGCGTCCAGGCCGTTGGGTAAGGCGACAAACCCCGCACAAAGTTACGTATCAGTCGGGCTGGCTGGTTCCAGTTGATTTCGGTGGTTTCGCGGCTCAGTTTGGGGGCAAGTTTCAGGTTATGAGCAGGTGGCTGGGGTATTCGGGGGTAATTACCCGTTTGGATGGCCCGTACCGTTCGCAGAACCAGATCGGCCCCGCGCTCCATCAGCCGGTCGTGGAGCGTACCGGCCGTATCGCCCGAATAAATTGGCTCCTGATCCTGAAAGATCATCTGGCCGGTATCAATTTCTTTTTCGATCAGAAACGTAGTGACGCCGGTCTGCGTCTCGCCGTTCATGATGGCCCAGTTGATGGGCGCGGCACCGCGATACTGTGGCAACAGCGATCCATGCAGATTAAACGTGCCGATGGTTGGCATGGCCCACACCACTTCGGGCAGCATTCGAAAGGCCACGACTACCTGCAAATCAGCGTTGTAGGCAGCAAGCTCTTCCAGAAAGGCCGGGTCGCGGAGTTTTTCGGGCTGAAGCACCGGTAGGTTGGCCTCCTGCGCGGCTTTTTTTACGGGTGGGGGTGTCAGCGTCAGTCCCCGTCCCGATGGCCGGTCAGGCGCCGTCACAACGGCCACAACCTGGCACCCACCATCAAGCAGCCGCTTAAGACTCGTAACGGCAAAATCGGGTGTTCCCATGAACACAATGCGAAGCGGATGTGGCATGTATTGGCAAATCGGTTTTTAACAAGCAACCAGAGCACGTGTTGAAATAGCCCGTAAGTATTCCTATTTTTGTCGCTCAGACGGGTTGCTCCCAGCACTACGTTAGACGGTAACCGGCTGAAAAACGGCTTCGCCCATGCGACGAACAACTAAACAGGTAACTAAACCGTTCGCTTCGGTAGCCCGACAGCGACACTGACGTGGCTGCAAAGAAAACCAATTTGGATGCAGAACGGTCGGCGTACCGTTCTTTTTGTTTTTAGTCGGGCATCGCCAAACCACTGTGAAACCGAGTAGTAAGTCAAGTTGTACCATGGCAAAAATTTCATATTACACCGAAGAAGGCCTCAACCGGCTCAAGGCTGAGTTAAACGAGTTGAAAACCAAAGGCCGGACGGCCATTGCGCACCAGATTGCCGAAGCCCGCGACAAAGGCGACCTCAGCGAAAACGCCGAGTACGATGCCGCCAAAGACGCGCAGGGCCACCACGAATTGAAAATATCGAAACTGGAAGAGGTCCTGGCCAATGCCCGCGTACTCGACGAATCGACCATTGATACCTCGCTGGTATCCATATTATCGAAGGTAAAAATCAGAAACGTAAAGACGGGCGCCGAGATGCTGTACACCCTCGTTTCAGAAGAAGAAGCTGACCTGAAAGCCGGGCGCATATCCGTTGGTTCGCCTATTGGCAAGGGCCTGCTGGGCAAACGTGTCGGCGAAAAGGCCAGCATAACTGTACCGGCGGGCGTACTGGAATTTGAAATTGTCGACATAGCCCGGTAAACCCATCAGCATATGCCTACCCTCTTTTCCCGCATCGTAGCCGGTGAAATACCGGCCCACAAACTAGCTGAGACGGATGACTACCTGGCTTTTTTAGACGTAATGCCCACCACTACGGGGCACACGCTGGTGATTCCGAAGAAAGAAGTTGATTACCTGTTCGCTTTAGATGATGACCTCTACATCGGCCTGATGGCCTTTGCCAAACGCATTGCACCCGCTATCGAACGGGCTATCCCCTGCAAACGCATTGGGGTGGCCGTAATTGGGCTGGAGGTTCCCCACACTCACGTTCACCTGATTCCCCTCAACTCAATGGCTGATATGAATTTCAGCAGTAAGATGAAACCGACCCAGGACGAACTGGCGGCTACGGCAGAAAAAATTCGGCAGTATTTGTAGGCTGCTGAGAGAGTCACTAATGGTCAGTACTATTAGTGACTCCCTCAGCAGTTTATCACATAAGTTTCTCTTTCAGCGCGTTCATCTCGCCAGTTGGGGCAGCCCGGTTGTACAGGATATTGTAGACGGCATTTACGATGGGCATGTCGACGCTGAACCCCCTGTTGATTTCGTAGATACTTTTAACGGCATAGTAGCCCTCGGCAATCATGTTCATTTCGGCCTGCGCCGACTGAATGGTATAGCCACGGCCAATGAGCGTACCAAACGTTCGGTTGCGGCTGAAAGGAGAGTAAGCCGTTACGAGCAGATCGCCGAGGTAGGCCGAGCCGCTCAGGTCGCGGTGTTTCGGGTAAATGGCATCGACAAACCGTTTAATTTCCTGCATGGCGTTAGACACCAGTACGGCCTGAAAATTGTCGCCGTAGCCCAATCCGCGCGTAATACCGCTGGCTAAGGCGATAATATTTTTCATAACGGCCGAGTATTCGATGCCATAAATATCATCAACGGAGGTGGTTTGCACGTAGCGGCAACGTAACAGGCTGCCTACGTCTTTGGCGCAATCGGCATCTGGCGAGGCAATGGTCAGGTACGACTGTTTTTCCAGTGCCACCTCTTCGGCATGGCATGGCCCGGCAATGACCGCAATCCGGTCTGCTGGTACACCATACTGATGGCTGACCCAGTCGGTAACGAGCTGGTTCGACGCCGGAATCATCCCCTTTATAGCCGATATGATACGCTTACCAACGATGTGACCCGATTGAAGCCCCGTTAGCGCATCGGCTACAAAGGCTGCCGGTACTGCCAGAATCACGAAGTCACTGTCTTTAACAGCCTCCCGAATTTTGGTGCATACTTTCACCTTACGCGTGTTGATCTGCACATCGCTCAGGTAGCTTGGATTATGCCCATACCGTTTGATGTGATCGGCATCAGCCTGTTTGCGCATCCACCATTTAATTGTGACGTTGTTTTCGGACAGGATTTTAACGAGGGCCGTGGCCCAACTGCCGCCCCCCACCATGGTTATGCGGGTTGGTTGAATAGATTTCATGGGGTGAAATACGCAAAAATTGGAGAAGTGATAAAATAAAGGCAATTTCATGAGCCCAAAACGGGTAACTCAGGAAACAGATTATTCATCACTACTATAAAACAATAGCACAAACAAGCGGTTTATAATACAAACAAAACATAGTCAACGTCATGAAAATTGCCGTAGAAAAAGGTCAGGAGAAGCCATTACTGGCCGATGGCCACCAAACCGTTACCATCTCCGATATTCAGGAAGGCAAAAGCGAAAACAAAGGCATTCCGTTCTTTGCTGCCCGCTTTGAGAATGAAGACGGCTATATATCGCACCGGTTCTACCAGTCGCAGGCTGGCATGTCGAGCATTGTGAGCTTATTCGAGCAGGCGGGTATCGAGGTGAAAGAAGGTGCAGAGCTGGACACGAAACAGTTGCTTGGCAAGCAGATCGAGATTGAAGTAGGCGAACGCTCCTACAATGACCCCGAAACCGGAAACGAACGGACGCTTAAGCAGGCCATGAATTTTCTGCTGAGTTAAACAGTGATGGGGACCACTAAGGTAGTTCCCATCACTGTTTATAGCCAAACCGCATCATATACCCCTTTTTGCCATCACCTTCGCTGGCAATGAACAGGTCGCCGTTGGGTGCAAAGCAGATGCCCTCTGGCTGACGAAATAGTGCTGGATCGAGTGATTCGGAATAGCGGATCCGGGCCTGGCGGTTGGTGATGAGCAGGCGCTTACCAGCCGAGGTTAATATATACCACTCCCCCGTAATGGGATGCACGGCAATACCCGATGGTTTATACGTTTTTGGGTCGATGTGTGCGCCTTGGAGTTGGGTCTCATTGAGCTGCATATCTTTGAACACGGCTTTGTTCAGCAGGTCGTATGAATAAATGGCTTTGTCGCTCGACGCCCCCCCACCCTGCTTAACGGCAATCAGTAGTCGTTTCGTTTTGGTGTCGTAGCCCAGACCCTCTACCTCTGTTTTGGCGGGCAGGTCCGTATTAGTACGGCCAATTTGTGTGGACTCCGGCTCAAACCGAAACAGATTACCATTGCTTTCAAGGACATACACCTGCCTATTTACGTACTCTATCCCCTCGAAGTCGCCGTAACCACCGAAGCCGAAGTCGTTGACAACCTTCTTTTTTTTTAAATCATAGACGTACACAACGGCCTCTTCATCCTGCAAGCACAATAATTTATCGTCTTTATAATACGTAAGGCCCGAAATCTCTTTTAGCTTGTTGGGCAGCGTCACTGTCTCGTCGGGTTTGTTGAGTTGGTAAGGCAGTTTAAAAGCGCTTTCGATGGTGGCAGCTTCGGGTTTGTCGTTTTTTTTGGACGATGGACCGCAGCCAACCATTATCAGCGATACACCAAACAGAATATACTTCATCATAAAAACTGGGTTTATAATGGGAATAAAATGATTCGTTTATCACACAAATAGTATACGGCAAGTGCAAAAAGATACAGGAAAATAAAGGGGTTTCACCTTCAGTTCATAATCTATGTAGACGATGCCGACAGGTAAGTGTTCACCAACTGCCAGAGAGCCCGGTCGCAGGCTATTTTTGCTGGTGGTGCACACGAAAGTTTCGTTATAACGTTCTGATAACGTAATGCCCTCTCGGTTAGGAGAGGTTTTTACCCGATGACGACACTATTTTTTTTATTGATGAGTGCCCTGATGGCCCTGACCTCCTCCCCCAAACCGGTGGTATCGGTCGAGTTGACGCTGCAAACGCGGGGTTTCTATAAGTCTATTATCGTGACCGCTCAGCAAACGATGGTAGACATTAACGGCCGGCGTCGGCAGCAGCCAACCCCGGCCAATCAATGGCAGGCTATTTTGAAAACGTTACAGGGCGTACATCTGGATGACCTATCCTCGTTGCCTACAGATGTGTCCCGTTCGTCTGTCGATGCAGCCCTGAGCGCTCGTGTCCGTATCAAAACGGCCGCTCAAACCTACGAGTCGGCAACCTATGACCATCCCAATCCGCCTGCAGTGCTGGTACCCTTAGTGAAGGCCCTCGTTGCCAGCGCACCGTCTGGCGCCCGGTCGGAGTTTCGTTAATACTCCTATTTAACTCCCTAAAAACCAGACTCATACTCAAAAAGCAGTCATTCGGCAATTTTTAGTTTCGGGGGTAGTGGCGAATCATCAACTTTGTCACAGTCAAACGAAACATAAACAAAATAGGCCATGAAAAATGCACTGCTCTTAATGCTGGGTCTGGTAGCCGGAACCGCATCGTTCGCCCAAACGAGCAACTTAAAAACGCCCGAAACAAGTGTGTCGGTCACCAACGACCAGAAAGTAAAATTGATGGTGGCTCGTGAAGAAGCCACAGCCGCCGTAACCCTGCGTGATGCCGATGGCCACATCCTGTACGTAGAGAACGTTGACCTGCGCAATGGGCTACGTCAGTATTTCAACGTTGCCGGACTAGACAACGGAGTGTATCAGATAGCCGTGGTTATTGGCAAAGATTCCGTCGTAAAAACGTTTGTGATTGGCGAACAGCCCGCCCAGAAATTAGTCGCCATTCGTTCGTAAAGGCAATAGCGTCATTCCGCTCAGAGAAACCGGCATTCCACCGGTTTCTTTTTTGTTGATTAATCACTATACGTAGTTTTGTGTAATGACCAGTACTACCACTACCTTATCTTATCGTCTGACTAGCTGGCAAAAATGGCAGCTCGCGTTAAGTGTGTTTGTGGTGTATTTTCCCATTCGGATCTATGTTAATGTAGGGACATTTAGCTGGGCTTTAATCGTACATAGTATTCCTTTCTGGTTGCTGGAAACCCTCCTGAGCGTTTTGTTTTTCTACGCCTGGATTACAGTTGCCGAATGGCTGCAAAAGCTATTCTTCAATCGATTTGGGGAAGGCTTTCTAATAGAGTTTAAAATACCAGCCCAGTTAGCTACGTTAGCTATTGCCAGTGCCTTAGCCGTCGTGTTCAACATTGGATTCTTTTTTATCTGGCGCAGCCTTGATGCTACGCTCGAAAATCGATTTGGTGTCTACCGCGAACAGGAAGCCCGCCTGGCACGTCCTGCATTGGCAGCATCTCTGGAGGAGCGCCGTAAGCGGGGCGATCAGCGACGCCGAACTAACAATGGACTGACAGTTATGGCTATGCTCTCAGCGTTTTACCTGGCTGCTAACCGCCGGGCATACCGACGACTCGAAGACGTGCAGTTGCGGGCCGAGCGGCTTGAGAAAGAGAACGTGCAGGCACAGTTTGCAGCCCTTAAAAGTCAGGTAAATCCGCATTTTCTCTTCAACAGCCTGAGCATTCTGTCGTCGCTGGTTCATGCTGATGCCGAGTTATCGGAGAAATTTATTGACCAGTTATCGCGGGCGTACCGCTATATACTGGAGCAGAAAGACAACGAGCGCGTGCTGCTCAAAACCGAGCTGGAATTTATTCAGGCTTACCGCTTTCTGCTCAATATTCGATTCGAGAACAAATTTGACGTAGTCGTTAACGTACCCGAAGCTGACCAAAATCGTTACAGCATTGCTCCGCTAACCCTCCAGCTACTGGTGGAAAACGCCGTGAAGCACAACCGGATGTCGGTGAAAGAGCCGCTACGTGTCAATATCAGCATTGATAACAACACCCTGCAGGTAAGCAACAACCGGCAACTGCGCCCTCAGTCGGAAGCGTCTACGGGCGTGGGGCTCCAAAATATAATTAATCGTTACGCCCTACTCACCGAACGTCCCGTTTGGATCGGTGAAAATGAAGGAAATTTCGTAGTGAAAATTCCGCTTCTGGGCGAAAGAGTGAAAGAGTGAACGGTTACCTTAACCCCTTTTTCATCTGCCACTCTTTTGCTCTTTCACTCTTTCATACCATGAACGTTGTCATCATTGAAGACGAAAACCTGACGGCTAAACGGCTGGAGGGTATGCTCCACAAATATGACCCTACCCTCAGGGTGCTGGCCCGGATTCCATCCGTAGCCGAAGCCGTAGCCTGGTTTGGGCAACCTGGCCAGTCCGTTGATCTGGTATTTATGGACATCCACCTCGAAGACGATTTAGGTTTCCGCATTTTTGAGCAGGCCCACCTGACAACACCCGTTATTTTCACGACGGCCTACGACGAGTACATGATTCAGGCGTTTAAGGTCAATAGCATCGACTACCTGCTCAAACCCATTAATTACGACGAGTTAGTGGCGGCTATTGAGAAATTCAAATCCCTGAAAAAGCAGTTTGGTCAGACTAATCCAAACCAGACGAGTCATGATCTGGAAACACTGCTCAACCTGATTGGCAAACCGAAACCAGCCGACTACAAAGAGCGGTTTATGATTACGGTCGGCACCAAAATCCGCAGTATCGACACGGCCGACGTGGCCTATTTTTACCTGGAAG
>DATHAW010000417.1:0-5773 GCA_035296465.1 Spirosoma sp. | reverse complement strand
GGGGTTTAGTTCAGCCCTGCAATTAAGGCAAACCATCCAGCAGCGATCTAAAACGTTCCACTATCACCTGCCTCCTGTTATCTGCTTCCATTGGACCCCGTTATAGCGCCTTTCCCGTTAAAAAATCAAAAAGGGTCATTCAACAGAATGACCCTTTTTGATTTTTTAATCTTTATAAAGCTAGATCCAGTCCCAGAAATGCAGTGGCGGAGAACCGGCCTCATCATCCTCATTTTGTTGTAAGGAACGCGGACGTCGGAACCTAAGGACCATAAGTCCCATCATCAATTTTCTAATAGGGAACCCCGGCCGTTGATTTTCCAGATCAGCCTTAGGCGCGTGGGGCGATGCAACTGCCGATGATGCCCTGGCAATCAATTGCTGGGTGTCGGTTGGCGTTCGGGTTAGGGCCGTGTTGGGACGCGGTCCCCAGGTTGGGTCGGTGTAGTCATCGTCGATTAGTTCGACGGTTGGCGAGTCCTTTATTTTTTTCGGCAGCGCCAGGGGCTTGTGCCAGGTTGGCAGGGGCTTAATCAATTGCTCGATGGTGGAGCTACGGAGCAGGACTGCATACTGGCGTGAGTTAGTCAATAGTTCTTTGTAAGCCAGTATCCGAAACAGGTAATGACTCGTTTCGCGGTGCAGCCTAAGCCGGTAATAACTCGTTTGTCCCTGCTGCTGCATCCGTTTCTGCACGTGCGATATACCACCATTATAAGCGGCTGCCACCAGTGTCCATGACCCCAGGTGTCGATAAAGCCGGTGGAGATGCCGGCATACAGCCACGGTCGATTTCTCCAGGTTAAACCGTTCATCCACGCTTCCGTCCACCGTTAGACCCAGTTCGCGGGCAGTGCCGGGCATAATCTGCCAGTAGCCAGAGGCTCCTTTTGGCGACACTGCGTTATGGTCCAGCGCACTCTCGGCCAGCGGCATAAATCGAAAGTCGCGCGGGATTTTATACTTCCGCAGGATTGGGTCGATTATGTGGAAAAAGGTTGATGCCCGCCGGCGCATGTCGAACAGATACGCCTGCTGGGCCCCATACGAACGGAGTGTTTGCAGCCACCGGCGCGATACACGTGGATCATTGACAGGCACCTCTTCTCCGCAGAAATAAATAGGAAAAACGTGCCGGGTAGAATCTACCACCAACAGGGCTGGGTTGTCTAAACTACCTGCTGTCGAAAGCCGCTGGCTTGTGTCGGCTTCAATTTTAAGTCGACTTGGGCCCGATACAGCGACGCTTGGCTTGAAAGAAGCCATTAGCAAAAAAATACCTACTTTTTTAATCAAAACGTTGGCGATTACAGGAACTCATAGATACAAGAAAACCCGTCGAATAACGGGTTTATCCAGTTTTAGGAACACGAATTTAGCGGATAGTCTCCTACCCACCAAACCACTATTCTAAGAATTATCCAACGGCCAGATTAGAAGTAGGATTTTATTGACTAAAAAGGCTTGCTACGAGGGTAAGTTTGCCGTAGTCATATTTACCTTCCAGGTGATCGAAAACGCCTTTCAGGCGCCCTTCCGGCATACCTACTGTCTGGATGGCCCGTTCGATGTCCGCGCGTTCAGCCGGGCTCACAAATGACCTCAGAATATCCTCCAGATTCAGGTCATAACCCGATTTTACCAATTGAACCAGGTGGTTGGCAATAGAGCCGGTGGTAAGTTGACGCTCGGTGGCGATCTCGCCAATCGTCATGCCTTTGCTGAACATTTCCAGCGTCTGCAACTGCGTTGACACCTTGGGTTTTTCGGCCACCGGTACCCGACCCGGCAGGGAAGTTTTCCGGGTGTATCCGGCAATCACTTGCAGAAACTTTGGGCCAAACAGTTGCAGTTTTCGCTCGCCCACCCCGCTTACGTTACGGAGGGCATCGGGTGTAGTGGGGCGCTGCCGGGCCATGTCCTCCAGCGTTGTATCGGTAAAAATAACGTAGGGGGGTACGTTCTGCTCGTCGGCCAGCTGTTTACGCAGAACCCGCAACTGCTCGAAGAGATCGTCGCGGTTGGTTTCGGTTTTGGTCTTTGTTTTCTCCACCACCAGTTTCGGCGCATCGTCGGGCCTGACGAGGTCGATTCTGCGGGTGCCTTTCAGCACCTGGTCGGCCAGAATGCCCCGGCGCAGGGCGTAGTGCTGATCATAGCCAATTTCAATGACGCCGATGTTAATAAGTTGGTGAAGGTAGTTGCGCCAGTCTTCAAAGCGCAGGTCGCGGCCCGCCCCATAGGTTTTGATCTGGTCGTAGCCACCCTGTAAAACAGCTTGGCTGCGGGAGCCACGCAGGATGTCGATGAGCAGGTTCATGGGTACCCGTTCGCCCGCCCGTATCATAGCCGACAGGGCCTTTTGAGCCAGCACCGTACCGTCGAAGGTCACGCGTGGGTCGCGGCAGACGTCGCAGTTGCCGCAAGGTTCGGCTAATTCCTCTGAAAAGTAGGAAAGCAGAATCTGCCGACGACAAGTGTGGGCATCGGCGTACTGCTGCATTCGCTCCAGTTTAGCCAGTTGAAGTCCAAGATTAGCCGGGCTACTCTCCGCCAGCATCTCCTTGTACGTCGCTACGTCGGCAAAACTATAAAACAGGACCGTCTGGGCTGCGGCTCCGTCGCGGCCCGCCCGCCCGATTTCCTGATAAAACCCTTCAATGTTTTTGGGCATGTTGTAATGAATTACCCACCGCACGTTCGATTTATCGATGCCCATCCCGAAGGCAATGGTTGCGCACATAATTTTAACATCGTCGCGAAGAAAAGCCTCCTGGGTTCGGGTCCGATCGGTAGGGTCCATTTTAGCGTGGTAAAAAGCCGCGTTGAACCCTTTCTCCTGAAGTTTGGCCGCCAGCGATTCCGTAGACTTACGGCTCAGGCAGTAAATAATACCCGAGGTATCCGGCTTTTGCTGGAGCAGCTTGATAATCTGCCCAATTCGGTTCTGACCCGGCATTACCTGCAGGCTCAGGTTCTCGCGATTAAACGACGAGATAAACACGGCCGGATCGTTCATACCAAGGCGGGTAGCGATGTCGTGCCGGGTAAGCTTGTCGGCGGTGGCCGTCAGGGCAATTGTCGGTACCTGGGGAAACTGCTGCTTCAGAACGTGCAACTGGGTATATTCCGGCCGGAAATCGTGCCCCCAGGACGATATGCAATGCGCTTCGTCAATGGCGAAAAGTGAAACCGTAATGTGCTTCAGAAAAGTAAAAAACGATTCAGTCAGCAGCTTTTCGGGTGATACGTAGAGCAGCTTGAGTTTGCCGCTAATGCAGTCGTCTTCTATATCACGCTGCTCGCGGCCCGTTTGGGTGCTGTTATAAAAAGCAGCCGGAATGCCATTCATGTGCAGCGCTCCTACCTGATCTTTCATGAGGGCAATCAGGGGCGACACCACCACCGTAACGCCGGGCATCATGAGGGCCGGAATCTGAAAACAAACTGATTTGCCGCCCCCTGTTGGCATCAGCACGACCGTATCGCGCCCACCAACAACACTATTGATAATGTCTTCCTGCATGGGCCGAAAGACATCGTAGCCGTAGTAACGCTTCAGGTAATCGGCCGGACTACCCAGACTGGGGCGGATAGTGGGTGATTGTTTCAGAGGATAAGCGTCGGTCGGGGTCATTGCAAAAGCTAACGGCTACCAAATATACAAAATTTTTAGGCTGACTTATTGGCGTTTATCTGTTTTTAGTACCATATTCCCCCCTGATTGCACCAAAGGCAGTCACTCAACTTAAATCGAGACGTTTCTATGAAACAGACGTTTGTAACCTATACGCTGGCACTTAGCTTGCTGGTAGCCTTTAGTGGCATGGCGCAGGACACCAGGCCATCAAACAGTAAAGCAAAAAAAGAAATGAGTGATGCAGACGCATCGGCTAAATCAGCGGCCAAAGCTGACAAAAAAGCGGCTAAGGATGCCGCCAAATCGGCTAAACAGGACGCAGCTGTAGCTAATGACGCAGTTGCCACGCAGGCTAAAGCCGACAAAAAAGCGGCTAAAGCGATGAAGTCTGATGCCCAAAACGGAGCAGCAACAACAGCTGACAGGGCAAGCCAACCAGCGGCTAATGATCGGATGGCAGCAGCCAGAGCCGCCAAAGCAGCGAAAAAAGCTGCGGCCGAAAACAGCACTACGAGCGCTAATGTGACAACGACCCAAACTACCAGAAAGACGGAGAAGACGACCGATAATTCGGGACTGAAGGATGACCGGATGAGCAGCCGGTCGGCGAAGATGGACAAAATGGGTGGAGACAACAAAATGGCAAGGGCGACAAAACCAACCATGAAGGAGGAAAAAGCAACCCCTGCCGACTACAAGGCTCCCGTAGACCGCTCAATGAAAGGGCCTAATGGAGAACAGGTAATGACCGGCCCGCGCGGTGGTAAGTTTTATATTAACAAGAACGGCAACAAGACCTATCTGAGCAGCCTGAGAGACTAACCCATTCCCAACTGGTTCATCTGAGCCAGGTGTTTGAGATGACTAATCATCCTTACACACGAAAGCCGGTCATTGACCAAAACAAAACACCCGAACCAGTACTGGTTCGGGTGTTTTGTTTTGGTTTTATCTGGTCGATCAATAACCCCTACAAACGCCGGGGCACATCGCTGGATTGATTTTCCAAATCGAACAGATCATTCAGTACATCGATTAGAGTTTCGGCCTCGCCCCGCTTACAGGCAGCTTTGAGTTGTAGCACAGGCAGTTTAATTATCTTCTGCATGATACCTCTCGTAATCTTATCTACTTTTTCCGACTCGTCGGGGGTCATGTGTTTGAGGTGACGGGCAATTTCGTCCTTTCGGATCTGCTCAAGCGCATTTTTGAGTTTGTTAATCGTTGGCGAAACGATCATCTCCTTCGACCAGTCACCAAACTCAGCCACCGCCTGCGCCACAATGGCTTCCACCTGCGGAATGGCCGCCAGTCGCTGGTTCAGCGCTTCGTCGGCCCGGCTGCGGATGTGGTCTATGTTGTAGACCAGCACACCCGGAATCTGCTCAACGGCCGCGTCGACACTACGGGGTACCGACAAGTCTATAAAATATTTGTAGGTCAGTACATTGAGCGTCTGCAGCAGTTCGGGCGTGATGAGCGGTTCATCGCGTGTGATCGACGAAATAATGACGTCGGCCCGGCTGATTTCGTCGGTCAGGTTGGCGAAGTCGGCTACACGGAAACCGAATTGCCGCCCCATGTTTTCTGTTTTGGCTTGAGTCCGGTTGCAGAGCGTAATGTTATTGAGTTTGCGCGACTCCAGATTTTTACAAACGTCGGTTCCGATTTCGCCCAGTCCTATGACCAGTATGCTGGGATTCTGCTGTTCGCCAACCAGTTCTTCAATCAGTTCGACAGCCGCATACGATACCGAAGCAGCCCCGTCGCGGAACGATGTCTCCTGGGCAACGCGCTTGTTAGTATAAAAGATCGTGTGCATCAGCCGGTGCAGAAACGGCCCAGCCATGTCCAGATCAGCCGACCACTGGTAAGCCTGCTTTACCTGATTCGGAATCTGCATGTCGCCCACAACCTGCGAGTGCAACCCAACGCACACCTCGAACAGATGCTGAACAGCCCCGCTATGCGTATCGAAAAACTGAAAATAAGGCAGGTAGGTGTCGGTATCAGTAAGACCTTTCTCGATGAGCAGTAAGCGGACAATATCACCGTTGAGTTCGGCCATAGCTACAGCCGGTTCGGTAGCGTAATATACTTCCGTCCGGTTGCAGGTTGAAACAACCAGCAAGT
>DATHAW010000416.1:0-3670 GCA_035296465.1 Spirosoma sp. | reverse complement strand
CGTTGACGCTCACCCTTCACGTTCTGGTTACCAAAGCGGTAAGTAAATGTGAGGTTTGCCCGACGACTCTCCCACCGAGATTGCACCCGGAAGTTGATGTCCTGAACCTGAGCAACGCCATTGAAGCGATTCAGCCAGAAGGGATCGTTGACATTCAGTTTTAAATTGGCCTTACCGTCCATTAGCTTTTTCTGTACACCCAAGCTAAACGCACCCTGCGGGTTAGCTTTGTAAAAGCCATATTGTGACGCCGAATTGTACCAGGCTGAAAATTCGGCTGAGAGCGTTTTATTCAGCGTGAAGGTATTAGATGTGTACAGGTTATAGGCCAGTAATTTTACTTCAAAAGGCGTTCCTGAGTAAAACGTTTGGTAGTGCATGTAATACGTACTGACGTTGTTCTGCATGCGCCACCATTTCGTCACAGATACCGGGAAGCTAACCGTCAGGTTTACGTTGTCGAGATGGCCCAGATTTTCGGGGGTTACGAAAGTGATGTTCTGAGCCGCTATCTGCCGGGGCGTTTCGCGGTTGATGAAATCTGATGTGCGGCTAACACCGAGCGTTGTCGAAATGGTGCTTTTGAATACGTGCGTCAACTCAACCGAATTTGTGTACTGAGGCCGCAGGAAAGGGTTACCCTGCTGGTAGGTAAACGGGTCAAGGAAAAACACGAACGGATTCAGGTTCCTGTAATCAGGCCGGTCAATCCGACGGCTATAGGAAAGATTCAGCACGTTGTTGGTATCCAGCTGCCGCGACAGAAATAAGGTCGGAAACAGGTTCAGGTAATTGCGGTCAACACGCTGATTGAGCGTAACCGACGTACCGATGGAGTGCGTATGTTCGGCCCGTAGCCCCGCCTGAACTTTCAGTTTGCTGCCTAGTTTTCCGGCAAAGTTTATGTAGCCTGCGTTGATATTCTCCTCGTATTTGAACTGGTTCGACCGGCTGGCATCGTACAACCACTGTTGGCTTTCCTGTTGCAGGGTATCAAAAACCGAATTGTTGTCGGCATTGACGAAGCTGCTCTTCAGCCCAACCTCCAGTTTAGCTCCTTTCTTCAGCGGGTGTACATAGTCTGTTTTAAACGCCAGGATATTAATAGTCGCTGGCATGTTGTTTCGTACATCCTGCCGGGGGCGGAGCGTACCACCGTCTGGACCATTGTAAACCGTGCTTAGGTTGTTGCTATTACGGCCATCGTAGCGAACATAGTCGGCATCTATAGTCCACTCCCGTCCTTTGCCATTGAAGTCATACTTATAGTTTACGTTACCCGTCAGATTCTTCAGCAACTCGCCCATATTGGTTTGCGTAACCGGATTGCTGGTAAGCTGACGGCTTTCATTGCTGATCAGTGTGCTATTAGTGCCAGTTGACCGCCAGTCGTTGGAGAACCCGTTGACTAAGACGCCAATTGTACTTTTTGAATTGATGAAATAATCCAAACCACCTTTGTACGAGTGCCCAACAAATTGATTCGGACGGAACGATGTCTGATCAAAGTAAGTGATTCGGCCATTGTACGGGATGGTACGGTTCAGAATATTGCTCTGGGCGCTCTCCCGATTCACGTAGCTATAATTGCCAAACACATTCACTTTGCTGCTTCGGTTGTTCAGGTTCAGTAATGTATTGAATTTAGGCAGGTCGTCACGGGTACCACCTAAATTGTCCACCCAGCCGTAGCCTGTTCCGACAATGAATGACCCGTTCGTGCCGAAGTTTTTATTCTTTTTCATCTTGATATTGATGATGCCTGAATTACCAGCCGCGTCGTATTTGGAACCGGGATTGGTGATGATCTCGATCGTAGCGATGTTGTCGGATGGGGTGTTTTTAAGCAGATTCGAGACTTCCTGCTGCGACAGGTAAGTCTGTTTTCCGTCAATGTAGACGATCACACCCGATTTTCCTTTCAATTGAATCTGATCGTTCTGGCGGTCGATGGTGACGCCGGGGGCTTTTTCGAGCACTTCGAGCGCCGTGTTGCCACTGGCAACAATGCTGTTTTCGACGTTCACAACCGTCCGGTCTACCTGCTGCTCGATGAAGGGCTTCCTGGCCACTACGTTCACTTCGGTTAACGCTTTCGACTCATCGACCATGACCAGCGAGGGCACTTCAACGGCGGGGTGAGCCTCATCTACTGCGAACGGTACACTATACGTTTTGCGGTATCCCATCTGCTGGGCCATCACTACGTAACGCCCCGCTCCCACATTCTCGAATTGATATTTACCAGCGGCATCGCTGATTGCTCCTTTTACAAGGGTCGAATCAGTGGCCTTCAACAGCATCATAGTTGAGAACTCCAGCGGCTTACCAGCCGCACTACTAATTTGCCCACTTATGGCTCCCCGGGTTAGCACCTGACCCATAGATGCCGTCCAGGTCAGTAAACTAATAAGTGCACAGGTTAAGGTCGTTTTCATCGGTAATGGTTCTTGAGAAGGTTGTCGTGTACTTTTTGTTTTTAGTACATGGCAAAGGTAGGTAGTAGGCATCACAAAGTACCTTATCTTACACAAGCGGTCTGAACGGCAGGATAAGCGGATTTGACTAAGAGATTGGTGTACTGAAGGGTTATTTTTGATAAAAGATGGAAGCAGCAGGCTAAACGTTGCACTGTTTTAATATCTAGATAAGAATTTCTCAATTTTGACCTCTACAGAATTGTCAATGGCTACCCATTTCAATACAGCTTAAAATTTAGCCAGACTATCATTGTAGTTTGTGCGGTCCATTACAGCTTACTCCCCATGCCCCAGACTAACGTCCGACCCCTGCCCTTCCCGAAATGGGCTTTTGGCTTATCCGATTTGTAGTGCTTGACAATAAGAAGTTGATTAGTCCTAACCGTGTACATACCTTGTTTGATAGGAAGATGCTGGAACACCTCAATGAGGTTGCAGGGAGATCGAAATTTTTCAGCCATTCATCAGAAAACGTATCTATTACGCCAGCAGAAGTTCATAAACAGTCGGCACTACACCTTTACTCGTTTTACGTAATACCCACTGTTCTTAAAACCATACCCATGACTATCCAGCCCGACGTTTCTCGTCTTCAGCCCCACCGGTACGTCGGCGCGTAGGTGCTACTTTGTCGTTGCCAAAGCGGTATGAGAATGAAAACGTAGCTACCCGTGAGTCCTGCCGCTGATAAAAACGCTCTACGTAGTTGTCATAGGCGGACACAGCCCTGACCTTTCGGGTAAAGAATATGTCGGCTACGTTGAGCCGAAGTGTCCCCTTACGTTCCCACATTGATTTTTGTACCCCGGCGGTAACCTGTCCGTTGGGTTGCACCCGAATAAAACCGTACTGCTCGCCCGACTGGAAATTACCTGTCACCTCGGCCGACCAGCCTTTACCGAACGTGATGGTGTGATTGCTGCTGAGGTTGAATGCCAGCCTCCCCTTGTTGAGTGCCGTACCTGCCAGGCTTCCCACAAAATGGTTATAGTAAAATACGGCATTATTGTAAATCTGCCACCACTTGGCAGGCTTTACTGGGGCCGTGATGGTGAGGGCAAAATAATCCTGTCGGTTTAGGTTGACACTAGTTGAAATGACCGTCGAATCGGTCTCAGGTTGCACAACCCCTATGATGGGCAGAGTTGTCCGGCTGTAACTTAGGCCCGTTGAGTAGGTCCCCTTGAACG
>DATHAW010000415.1:0-4455 GCA_035296465.1 Spirosoma sp. | reverse complement strand
CCGGGCGTGAAATAGGACAACTGCGCCGATACCTTGAGCATGAAATTATTGGTCCGATCAGGTGTATACGTGTATAGGGCCAGGCCGATGCTGGCAATAACCATAACCAAAATCATCAGTCGCCCAAACCTGACAATCTGTTTGTCGCCCGCTTTGGGGTTCACGTATTTCTGGTATACGTCGACGGTGAGCAGCGTCGTGGCTGCGTTCATCATCGAATCAACGGAGGAGAAGGTAGCGGCCGTTAGTCCGGCGAGGATCATGCCAATCAAACCCGTCCCGGGTGGAATTACGGTCTCGACCAATTTCAGAAAGGCATTATCCGAATTGAAATCTACCGGACCGAAGCGGGCACGAAACAGGTAAAAAGCCGCTACACCTGCTGAAATGCTGAAAAACGGGATGGTTAGTTTGAGAAATCCGCTGGCGATGACTCCGCGCCGGGCATCCTGATCAGAGTTGGCCGCCAGCACGCGCTGTACCAAAAACTGATTGGTCGAGAAGTTAAAACAGTGCTGGAGCAGGAGACCCGTAAAAATGCCGGTCCACGGCAGGTTTGGGTGATTGCTGGGCAGGTAGAGGTGCATTTTCTGCTCGGCGCGGGGCTGGGCTGCATCCAGATCCAGCAGACCCAGAAAACCACCGATCTCGGGCTGACTAAGCGTGAAATAGGCCACGGCGGTCCCGGCCGCCAGCATCATCACCGTCTGTATGGTGTCGGTTACGACAATGCTTTCCATACCTCCCCAGATGGTGTAGGAGCAGGTAATAAGGCCAATCAGCAGCAGCCCGGCGGGGTAGGACATAGCAAAACCCGTTCCGCCAAACAGCCACTGGAGCGTGATGCTACCGACGTAGAACGAGCCGACGAGCTGCACCAGAATTATCAAAATCAGCAGAATGGTGTAAAGCAGCCGGGCTTTATCGTCGTAGCGAACTTCCAGGTATTGCGAGAGGGTGAAAACGTCCAGCCGCCGGTATGAACTCAGGAATACGAAGCAAAGCAGCAGAATGGCCGGGAATACGACCTCATAATGCGCCTGCACGAAGCCAATGGAGTAGCCAATACCGAGCATCCCAATCAGGTGGAACGACGAGATGTTGGTGCCAAATACCGACCCTGCCACCGCCCACCAGCGGATGCTGCGACCCGCCAGGAAGTAATCTTCTGCGGTTTTTTTTCGCAGCGCGATGATGATCCCGGCCGTTGGCATAATAGCCAGCATCAGCACAAGAACAATGATGTCGAGGGTAGAGAGTTGGGCGAGCATACAGGTTTTAACACAGAGTTTTTGCCCAAAAGTTGGAGTCTCTCTGTAAGTCCTCCGTTTCTTTGTGGGGTCCGCCAATGCGGTTTAAACGTTACTAATAGGTTAAAGACCCATATGTCAATGGTGTTTCGGGCGTGGTGGCGGGCCTGCGCCCCTGTACGTCCCCTAAGCGGACGTTGGGCAAATGGGGCAGCACTAATTTGCCAAAGTACTCGCATTCTTCAATAAGCGGATAACCGGATAAAATGAACGACCGGATGCCCATATCCATGTAGCGGTTTAGTTGGAGGATGATTTGCTCCGGCGTTGCCACTAAGGCGCCACCAGCACCCGATCGGGCCCGGCCGATGCCCGTCCATAAAATCGGTTCTACGAAACCTTCGTCATCAGCCTCCCTACGCATTTCATTCTGTCGCACCACACCCAGTGAGTTGGCATCCTGTGCCCGCTGCTTCAGTGCTTCGGCCTGTTGGGCGTCGAACTTGCTCATCAACCGGCGCGTCCAGGCGCGGGCCTCTTCTTCTGTCTCACGCACGACAACGTGAATGCGCAGACCAAAATCAATTGTTCGTCCGTGGCGGGCAGCCCTTGCTGATACGTCCTGCATGGTAGCGTAGATGCTTTCTTCTTTTTCAGGCCACATTAAAAACACGTCGCAGTGCTGGGCGCATACCTCCCGTGCACCATCGGCAATACCACCGAAATAGAGCAATGGCCCGCCGTTTTGCTGATAGGACTTGACAGGAGCACTTGGCAGATTGATTTGCCCAAACACCGGTCCGTCGTGAACGATGCGTTCCCCTGTCCAGCCCTGCCGCAGGATGCTGATGGTTTCCGTACAGCGCTGATACCGCAGGGAACCGTCCTCTTTGTAACCAGGCAGTTCGGAGTTGATTATGTTAATTGTCAGACGACCTTCGAGCAGGTGATCGAGGGAGCTGATAGCGCGTGCCAGCATGGGTGGGTGAAACTCACCGGTACGTATCGCCACCAGCAGGCTTATGTCGCTCGTCAATTGCGCCACCGCCGATGCGAACGCAATGGGTTCCTGCCCCACTACGTAGGACGTTGGCAACAGGATGTTTTTGAAACCCTGTGCTTCGGCGGTGAGCAGAATGTTTTTACAATGTTCGAAGCTGCTGCGCCGGTCGGGGTCGAGTTGGCCCAGAAATTCGGTGTCGCCACCGCAGAGGTCGCAGAACCAGCCTATTTCGGCCACACGATCGGTGGTGCGGACAGGCACGGGTGTGATGGAGTCGAGCATATGAAAAGCGGAACGTGGGTAAGAGGAATGTTCACCCATTAAGGCTATAAAAATGAGGGTAAATTGCCTTAACCCGTGTCATTCACGTTTGATTAAAATTCTGGCTTCATATGGGCGTAGTGTGCCGGCAACGTCGGCATAGTTCGACAGCAGCACCTGACCCGTCAGTCCATCTGGCACGTTTGTTTCTTGACCAGACACGTTCGCCACGATCAGCAATTCGTCCTCCTCCAGCCTGCGCTCGAACGCCCAAATTGTTGGATGCTCTGGCAGCCAATCGCGGTACGTACCCTCGTGCAGCACGGCCCTCTGTTTGCGGAAACGCAGCAGGTTCCGGAAATAATTTAATATGGACTGGGGTTCTACTTCTTGCTTCGCTACGTTGATGTCCCGGTAGTTTGGGTTAACCTTCAGCCACGTGCGCGGCCCGTTGGTAAAACCGGCATTCGGGGCACCAGACCATTGCATGGGCGTTCGGGCGTGGTCGCGGGCAATGCGGTTGGCGGTTTTGAGGAACTGATTTTGCTTTTCAGCATCCGCTTCGGGGCCAATAAGCACGTTCCAGGCGTTCCTGACCTGAATATCGTCATATTCGTCAATGGAATTAAATGGGCAATTTGTCATCCCGATTTCGTCGCCCTGGTATATGCTCGGCGTGCCGCGCTGGGTCAGCAGTACCGTCGCCAGCAGCGTAGCCGATTCGTAGTGGTACCGTTCGGGGTCGCCAAAGCGGGACAATACGCGTGGGTTGTCGTGGTTGCCAAAATAGATGTTCTGCCAGCCAGGTGCGTCGGGGCCTTCATCCAGTGCCTGGTTCCATCCGGCAAAAATCGCTTTCAGTTCAGGCAGTGTAAACTCAGGCGCGGGGTCCAGAAACCGGTATTCTTCGCGTGGCACGGCATGATCGAAGTGGTAAATCATCTGCAGCTCGTGCCGGTCGCGGCCCACGTACAGATTGGCCTGTTCGGCCGATACGCCAAACCCTTCGCCCACCGTAATACAGTCGGGATAGTGCGCCAGAACTTCGCGGTGCATCTCCTGCAAAAACTCGTGGATGCGCGGCCCGTTGGCATGAATGGTTAAATCGCCGTAGCGCCCCTCGGGATAGTCGGGAAAGGTCTGCCCATCGTTGCCGTGGTCTTTCGACAGAAACGGAATTACGTCCATCCGAAAACCATCGACGCCCTTGTCGAGCCAGAACCGCATCATCCGATAGATTTCCTGCCGCAGTGCCGGATTCTCCCAGTTCAGATCGGGTTGTTTCCGGGCAAACAGATGCAGGTAGTACTCGCCGGTCAGTTCATCTAAGGTCCAGGCTGGACCGGAGAAGAATGACTGCCAGTTGTTGGGTTCTTTACCCCCATTGGCACCACGCCAGATGTAATAATCCAGGTAGGGGTTATCCCGGCTTTTCCGGCTTTCCTGAAACCAGCTGTGTTCGTCGGAGCTGTGGTTAACAACCATGTCCAGTATCAGCCGCATTCCCCGCTCATGAACGCCCGCCAGCAGGAGGTCGAAGTCGGCCATCAGGCCAAATTCGGGCATAATGGCTTCGTAGTCCGAGATGTCGTACCCGTTGTCGGCATTGGGCGACTGAAAGATGGGGCTGAGCCAGAGAATGTCAACGCCGAGGTCGGCGAGGTAATCGAGTTTACTGATGATACCCGGCAAATCGCCGATGCCATCGCCATTGGCATCGGCAAAGGAACGCGGATATATCTGGTATATTACCTGTTGCTTGTAAGTTGTTGGCATCATGTAAACCCGGACCGGTCGGCCGGATGAAACGGAGAATTACCCGCAAAGCACGAAAGCAACTCTTTTTCAGAAACCAGGAGCAACCTTACGTGCTTCTGTGTTTTTACCGCATCAACTCATCGAACGTAATGCTCACGTAATACAGCCCGCCGATACGCGCCA
>DATHAW010000414.1:0-5560 GCA_035296465.1 Spirosoma sp. | reverse complement strand
ATTGGCTCGATGATCATGGCATAGATGACTCGGTTGATCTGGCCGGGCCACTGGTTGAGTTTGGCTTCACGACGGACGATCTGGATGGAATCCTGGACCAGATTGGCGACAACAATCTGGCGGGCGTGACACGGTGGCTGGTAAACAATTTAGTAACTGAGAAACTGGTAATGGACATTAGCGAAGCGTCCAAACGAATCTCGACACTGGTAGGCTCCATCAAAAACTACACGCACATGGACCGTGGGGCGGGCAAGGAGCCTGTTTCGCTCTCCGAAGGAATCCGCAACACCTTAACGCTGCTGGATCACAAACTCCGCAGTAAGCACATTGCCGTAGCGCTAAGCCTACCCGCCGACCTGCCCATGGTATACGGCTGGCCGGGTGAACTGAATCAGGTCTGGACCAACCTTATTGACAACGCCATTGACGCCCTGCCCGATGGTGGTCAGTTGCGTATTAGTAGCGAACTGGACCGTGACTTTGTATTGACGAAAATAACCGATAACGGGCCGGGCATTCCCGCCGATATCCGGGATAAAATATTTGAGCCTTTCTTTACAACCAAAGAAATTGGTAAAGGCACTGGGCTTGGCCTCGATATTGTCAGGGGCGTGGTAAAACACCACAACGGTGCTATCAACCTGGAATCAAAGCCGGGAGAAACCGTGTTTAGCGTCTGCCTACCCATTCAATGAGTGAAAGCCGGAGAATCTGAAGGACGTTGGCAACAACTCATTCAGGTACGCCGGCTTTTGCACTTTTACTCATTCAATTTATGCGTCTTCCTATTATTTTTTCCATTGACGACGATCCGCAGGTGTTGCAGGCCATTCAGCACGATTTGCGGCAGCAATACCGGAAACAATACCGCATCCTGTGTACGTCTTCGGCCCGCGAAGCGCTCGACTCACTCACCGAACTAAAGAAAAAAGGTGAGGAGGTGGCGCTATTCCTGTCTGATCAGCGAATGCCCGATATGACCGGCGTTGAGTTTTTAACGCAGGCCCGTAAGGTGTTTCCCAATGCGAAGCGGGCCCTGCTGACTGCCTATTCTGACATAGACGCGGCTGTGCGTGCGATCAACGAGGTGCAACTGGACTACTACATTGCCAAACCCTGGGACCCACCAGAGGAGAAGCTGTATCCAGTGCTTGACGATCTGCTCGGCAACTGGCAGTCGGACTATCGGCCTGGGTTTGCCGGGCTAAAGCTGATCGGCTACCAGTTTTCGCCCCGGTCGCATGAACTCAAGGATTTTCTATCTGGTAACCTGATGCCCTATCGGTGGCTCGACATTGAAAACGACCCGGAAGCCGATAAACTGCTTGAACTGCATGGTTTAGAACATAAAGACTTGCCCGTCGCTGTGCTGGAAGATGGCAACGTACTGGTACAGCCTACCATTCAGGAAATTGGGTCTCAGATGGGCCTGAGTCCTACGGCGGCCTCCTCGCTTTACGATCTGGCTATTATTGGCGCTGGTCCAGCCGGGTTGGCAGCAGCGGTCTACGGCGGCTCGGAGGGCCTCAAGACCATTCTGATCGACAAACGCGCACCCGGTGGACAGGCTGGCACCAGTTCCCGCATTGAAAACTACCTTGGTTTTCCGGCTGGATTGAGCGGAGCTGAATTGACCAAGCGGGCCATTACGCAGGCAAAGCGCTTTGGGGTGGAATTCCTGGCCCCGCAGGAAGTGGTGTCCATCGAATCGAAGGGGCAGTATAAGCACATCAATATGGCCGATGGCAGCAAGGTCGTCGCCAGAGCAATTCTGCTCAGTACGGGCGTGGCCTACCACCGATTAGACAATGAAAGCTTCGACCGGTTCTCGGGAGCAGGCGTGTACTACGGGGCCGCTACAACCGAAGCGTTTGCCTTCAAAGGACAGCCCGTTTTCATCATTGGTGGGGGGAATTCGGCGGGACAGGGGGCAATGTATCTATCGCGGACCGCTTCGGACGTATACATCTGCATCCGGCGCCCCGACCTCTCCCAAACCATGTCGCACTACCTGATCGACCAGATCGACAAAACGCCCAATATCCACGTGTTGAGTTGTACCGAAGTGGTGGAAGCGCTGGGTAAGGAGCGGTTGGAGAGTTTAGTGCTGAAGAATATGGATACCGACGAACAGCGGACCGAAAAGGCAGGTGGACTGTTTATATTCATCGGCACAAAACCTCTCACCGACTGGATTGAGATGGATATTATTAAAGACCCGAAGGGTTTCATTGCCACCGGCCGTGACCTGGGTAGATATGCCGAGTATAAAAAAGTCTGGAAACACAACCGAGACCCATACCTGCTTGAAACATGTAGTCCGGGCATCTTCGCGGCTGGCGATGTGCGGGCTGGCGCCATGAACCGCGTTGCGTCAGCAGTGGGCGAGGGGGCGATGGCCGTAAACTTTGTTCACAAGTATCTGGCCGAAAACTAAGAGGGTTTTAAACGCAGGCCACTATCAAGAAGGGGCAGACTTGTGACAGTTACAAGTCTGCCCCTTCTTGATAGTGGCCTGCAGTTGGGTAGAACGGATTACAGAACCGTTGTAAAAAGTGTGTAGGTACTGGTTAACCAGTCGGGAATTGTCTCTACGTGGGTTTTGCCTACCACCGGAAACAACCTCACTACCGTAGATCCCTGTGCCAGCATAGCTGCGTAAGCATTCTGCGAATTCAGGAAATACACTTGCGGATCAGCCGTACCATGAACCAGCAACAACGGTATAAGGGGTTTCCAGTTGTAAACATCATTATCAGCCAAGGCCGCCAGAAAAGCCGTATCCGTGCCGTTCAAAATGCCCATTTTGAAGGTATCCGTCAGGACATCGTTAAAACTGGTATTTAGCGTAGCCAGTTGCTGATTGGACTTAATATCACTTAGGAAAGGCTCTTTAAAATAATAGTCAAGGGGCCGTCTCAGTGTAGGATAAATCTGGTTATAAGTTAGCAATACCCACAGGAACGCCCGGTTCCACTGAGGGTTTCCCGCTGATGGCTGGGTTAACAGGTTTCTCGTAAAAGCCGTCTTATCATAAGCCCCCGCCCCGCTAGATACGGCTCTTAGGTTAAATTCAGTTGGTACTTCTTCCTGCATTTTCTTATAGAGCGACATGGTCGCGTAGCCTCCTTCGGAATAACCCGCTAAATACAAACGGGAATCCCAGCGAACCGCAGCGTTGCTATTGATGTACTCCCGAGCGGCCCGTAGCATATCGAGGCTGGCCTGCGCCAGACTGGCCCGGTGTTCATAGGTGTGAATCAGACTTTTCGATTCCCCATAGCCAATGTAATCAGGGCTGGCGATGATGAAGCCGTTCGATGAAAAAATGGTTCCGTACTGATAAGCCTCGCTGGCCGGTCCAAAGTTAGAAGGCGCTTCAGCGTCGTTAAAGATGGTACCGTGCTGCTGGCCAATCATGGGCACTGCATTGGTGGTGGCTGGTATGAGCAGCAACCCCGACGCATTTACCGTAGTGCCGTCCCAATTCCTGGTTTTATAAACCAATCGGTATGCGGAAATCCCGTATTTGAGTAACGGGGCATAGCTCGGGTTTGTCTGAGTTACTATGGCTGTAAGCTGTTGCAGGGGAATCTCGGCAACCTTTGTGCTGCTGACTAAATACGGCTGTGTTTGCGGTATGGTAGGGAGTGCATGATCTGTGCAGCTGCCTACTATGAGAATCATCAACAGCATCATACTCACCTGATGCCACAAGCGAAGTGTTATCGGTAAAACCATGAATTTGTGCGGTTTATAAGTGTTTATATAGGGAGGAGTCTAAAAGTACAGAATGATTATTGAGGAGCTTTATTCTTACAATATATATTTAGTAAACGGAAGTTATATTTTGTAAACGGGAGGCTAGAAAAGTCCAGCATTCTATTGGTAAAAATCTGATAACGTATCAAAAGAAGTAAGTCAGACTTAGCCGGGCAAAGAACGGCGTTCCGGGTGTGAAGCAGATTTCCGTCACAGGTTCGGATTCACCCCTCAAGCGGCTTTCAGTAGCAAACTGGGTTTCTTTCCAACGTACGTTGAATAGATTCTGTACTGACAGGCCGAGCGTGTAATTTCGTTTGGCATAGCTGGCCTGCAGGTCGTTTACAAAATAACCTTTTGCCACAATCGAGTAGTCTTCATTGGCCGGGCGATCGGCCATGTAGCGGTACCGCAGCGAGCCACTGAACCCCGACCCGGTTTTCAGCGATAAGCCGCCAACGGAGGTAAACCGGGGAGCCAGCGGTAAGTAATTTTGGTCCCGACCGGATAGTCCATTTTCAACGCCTATGGAGCGAGGGTTAGCGGTATTCAGATCAAGGTCGGCGTAGAGCGTTTTAGTCAGCTGATAGCGCATTGACAGATCGACCCCTGCCCGCCGGGACCGTCCGCTGAGTTCCAGCACGTTCTCGTCACCCACGAAAACAAACTCCTGGGCTACCCACATATACCAGGCAGCTACGTTAATTAACAACTTTGGAAGGGGCTTCGCAATAACGCCTAAATCAGAGCCGTAGGCAGCCGGTAGAATTTCCTTTCCATTCTGCGGGACAACAACCCGCGCATCGTTCGAGTGAAAGCCCTTTCCCGTATTGAGGTATAGCTGTAGTCGGGGATTAAGGGTGTAATAGACGTTCAACTTGGGCGATATGATTGCCTGCGTGGCGCGTCCGGTTTGGGGTATTGTCGGGAGCCGGTCGGTATACTGACTCCGAAAATAATCAAATCTAACGCCTGCATTCACTGTGAAGCGGTCCGAGACCTGCACCAACTCATCGGCATATATACCCGCGTTGAGTTCGTTAATGTCGCCAAAGGTCTTTCGTTCCAGCGTCTCAGAACGGTTTTTGGTATGCGACAACTCAGTTCCGTTCGTTAAATCCTGCCGGTATTGCACCCCAACGGTAGTCGTCCAGTTACGGCCGCCAATCAGAGTCTGGGTCGAGTAACTACCGTTGTAGCCGAACAGATTCCGCTTTTCTTTCTGGCGAATCTGATCGCCATTGAGGGTGTCTTCTTTGAAAAACGTGAAGTTTGAATACAGTTCAAAGTTATAATTGCTATAGAACAACTGGTTTTTGATGATATGATTCCGGGGCGTAACGGTCACCAATTGGGCGTTGACGTTGGTACGGCTGGTTTCCCCCCCTTCGTTGGGGTCAATGGAGCCGAAAAATCCAGTAAGGCCAGCCTCAACAGCCCGGTCGGGAATTTGGCCCGACGCGTTCCATTTGCTGTAAAACGTTGAACCTGTCAGGGTCAGATTTGTGCTGGCTCCTACGTGGCCATGATACTTGCTCAATACGTTCAACCGCTTGAAATTCTGCGGGTTATCGAAGTACGAATTTGAATAGGAATACTCCGATGCAATAAAAGCCGACTGATTTTTAGTACGGTCTTTACCGGAACGCCGGACCGTACCGAGCAGATCGATTCCGGCCACGGCCCGGTAGGTATCAAACTGCCCTACTTCGAGCTTCACAAATGAGCGATCTAAGGCCGTTCTCGTTCTAAAGTCGACCCAGCCCGCCGTAGCGAGGTTGCCTTTCTCAGCGTT
>DATHAW010000413.1:0-7965 GCA_035296465.1 Spirosoma sp. | reverse complement strand
ATCGAGCAGACGGCGGGCAACTTCCCGCTCTGGCTCTCGCCCGACCAGATTGCCATTCTTCCCATTTCGGAAAAATACGAAGACTACGCCAACGACTTATTTTTTACACTTCAGGAGCATGACATTCGCGGCTTTATTGATCTACGGGACGAGAAAATAGGGCGTAAAATTCGCGATGCCGAAGTGGCCAAAGTGCCGTATATGCTGATTGTTGGCGAGAAAGAAGCCGCCGAGGGAAAGCTATCGGTACGGCGCAAAGGCCAGGGCGACCTGGGCATGATGAGTGTCGACGACTTCGTCCAGTCATTCCAGGCGGAAGTAAAAACAAATTAGAATTAAAGGAATTCTGTTCAGTCTTAGACTGATGTTTGGATGTGGTTTATCTGCCCGCAATGCCGATACGTAGTCGTGCGCAGGTAGATGAACCACATTTTATAATATTAACCTGTGCGGTATTCAGAATTAGCTCTATTTTAATTGTTTAGACATCCGCATTATGAAACCTGTCATTACGTTAGAATACTGTCCAAAATGCGGGTGGTTACTACGCGCAGCCTGGATGGCTCAGGAACTGCTCACAACGTTCACGGATGATTTACGGGGAGTGCTGTTGCAACCGGCGGAGGTCAGCGGTCGATTCTCGGTTCGTATTGATGATCAGGTAATTTTCGACCGAAAAGTAGCGGGTCGCTTTCCCGAAATCAAAGAATTAAAGCAACTGGTGCGGGACATCGTTAATCCCGAAAAAGAATTGGGCCACTCAGATCGAAAGTAAACCAATTCCTGAACTGGAGTGGTAACACAACGTAGCAATCGTGGTAGATTGCCCGTTATTTAGTCTTTGCTAACTAATCTAGTTTATACGTTATTATGCCCCTTCGTTCGCAAGATTGGTTTGGCCGCACCGGAAAAGACGGCTTCATTTACCGCGCCTGGATGAAAAATCAGGGCTTTCCTCATCACGAGTTTGAAGGGAAACCTGTTATTGGAATCTGCAATACGTGGTCGGAACTGACGCCCTGTAACGCCCACTTCCGCGAACTGGCCGAGGCCATTAAGCGGGGCGTGTGGGAAGCGGGTGGGTTTCCGCTTGAATTTCCGGTTATGTCGCTCGGCGAGTGCCAGGTTAAACCCACGGCCATGCTCTTCCGCAACCTGGCTAGCATGGACGTAGAAGAAAGCATTCGGGGGAACTCGCTTGATGCGGTGATCCTGATGTGTGGTTGTGACAAAACTACGCCCTCGCTCGTCATGGGTGCATGTAGTGTGGACCTACCCACTATGGTTGTGTCGGGCGGGCCGATGCTGGCCGGGCGGTTTCAGGGCCGGAAAATAGGAACGTCGGATTTATGGCGGTTTGCCGAGGCTTTTAAAATGGGTGAGATGAGCCAAGCCGAATTTGTGGCGGCTGAAGCCAGCATGGCCCGGTCGCCGGGCCACTGCGCGCCCATGGGAACGGCGTCGACAATGGCCGCTATGGTCGAATCGCTGGGACTGGCCCTGCCCGACAATGCGACAATTCCGGCTGCCGATTCGCGCCGAAAAGTGTTGGCTCACATGACGGGTATTCGGGCGGTTGAACTAGCCCGTGAAAGCATTAAGCCATCGCAGATTTTAACCCGTCAGGCGTTCGAGAATGCGATTATGGTGAACGCGGCACTCGGTGGATCGACCAACTTCATTCTGCATCTGACCGCTATTGCCGGGCGTATGGGCGTGGAATTGACGCTCGATGATTTTGATCTGCTATCAGCTAAAATCCCCTTACTAGCCAACCTGCAACCGTCCGGCGAGCATTTTGTGGAAGATCTGTTCTATGCCGGGGGACTGCCCGCTGTCATTCGGGAATTACGCCAATATCTGCATAACGACGCTCTGACGGTTAATGGCCAGACACTGGGAGAGAACTGCGCCGATGCCAAGTGCTACGATTCAGACGTGATTGCTACCGTTGATCAGCCCTTTAAGCCCGAAGCCGGTGTGGCCGTGCTACGGGGTAATCTATGCCCGAATGGGGCCGTGCTGAAGCCCTCTGCCGCCACGCCCGCCTTACTCCAGCACACAGGCCGTGCCGTGGTGTTCGAGAACATCGACGATTACAAAACCCGCGTGGACGACCCTGACCTGGATGTGGACCCGGATTGCGTGCTGGTGCTGAAGAACGTAGGGCCAAGGGGCTATCCCGGCATGCCCGAAGTAGGCAATATGCAACTACCAGCTAAGATTCTGGCCATGGGCGTGCATGATATGGTTCGCATTTCGGACGGACGCATGAGTGGCACCGGTTTCGGCACCGTAGTGCTGCACGTTTCACCCGAGGCCGCCGTTGGCGGCAATCTGGCGCTTGTCCAGAACGGCGATCTCATTACGCTCGACGTCGAAAACCGCAGCCTGCACCTGCATGTTTCAGATGAGGAGCTTGCCGGGCGGCTGGTTCACTTCAAACCGCTCGATCTGGGGTATGAGCGGGGTTACGTGAATTTGTATATTCGACACGTTAACCAGGCACACGAAGGGGCCGATTTTGATTTTCTGCGGGGTGGTTCAGGCAGTGAGGTAAAGCGGGACTCGCACTAAAAATGCTATCCCTTCTGTTCTGTACTAAAAAGGCCGATACTCAACGTATCGGCCTTTTTAGTACAGAACGGTATCAATGAAATTACCGTACCGAAAACTGGTATACCGTCGTACTCTGATACGTCTCGCCGGGACGTACTGTTGTCGTTGGAAAGTTGGGGTGGTTGGGCGAATCGGGGAAGTGCTGGGTTTCCAGACAAACGCCAAAGCGACGGCCGTACGCTACGCCTTCCTTGCCACGTAGTGTGCCGTTGAGGTGATTGGCCGTGTATAGTTGTACGGCTGGCTCCGTGGTGTACATCGTCATAAGCCGTCCACTCGTTGGCTCATACAGCGTAGCGCCGAGTTTGAGTGTTTTTGATTGGTCAGAAAATACCCAGCAGTGGTCATAGCCAGCACCATAACGTAGTTGTATATCGGTGGTGTCGGCAATACGGGCACCAATGGGGGTTGGTTTCGTGAAATCAAATACCGTTCCGGCAACTGGTTTCTGTTCGCCCGTCGGGATCTGGGCTTTGTTGGTGGGCAGAAATTTGTCCGCTTTAATCATCAGCTCATTGTCCAACACATCGCGTTTCATTCCACTCAGGTTAAAATAAGCGTGGTTTGTTAAATTTACGATGGTTGGTTTGTCGGTAGTGGAGCGGTAGTCGATCCGCAGCCCGTTGTTTTTTTGCAGGGTATATGTAACGGTTACTGCCAACGTACCGGGGTAACCCTCTTCGCCATCGGGCGACGTGTATTTTAAGGTCAGAGCGGGCTCGTTGCCGTCAACCGGGGTAGCGTCCCACAATTTCTGCGAGAAACCGACGCGCCCGCCGTGAATGTGGTTGGTACCCGAGTTGGTGACTAACGTATACGTCTGTCCGTCGAGCGTGAATTTGCCGTTGGCAATGCGGTTACCAAAGCGGCCAATGATCGGACCCAGACTGGGGGTTCCCTTCAGATAATCGGCGAAGGTGGGTAGACCGAGCGTAATGTTTTCCTGTTTGCCCGCTTTATCGGGGGCAGTCCACGAAACAATGTAGCCGCCATAGTTGGTGATCTGGACGGTCATTCCGGCGGCATTGCGTAGCGTGAACAGGTGGGCCACGCGCCCATCGGGGAAGTTACCAAAAATGGCTTTTTCGATGCCCGCTCGCTGGGGAGCAAGCTGGATTGATAGAATACCACTCAGAATTAGTAAAACCAGGGGCAAATGCATCATGAGTAACGGAGTTAGAAAAGGCCAATTTACGACCGTGCCCGTATTTAGCAAGCAACATTTGTCGATATGCAGGAGTAATTGTTAAACGGGGCAGGCTTTTCCTATTCAATAAATAATACGCCAGCATTAGACCCCGCAATTCCTATGCAATTGTTTGATATAAACCGCCGTCAGTTCATTCAGGGCACTACGGCGTCCCTCGCGCTATCGAGCCTGGAGGCCAGTGGCATGGATCTTTCTTTCCTCGATCAGAACAAGACGTACCGCGTCGCACTGATCGGCACCGGCTGGTATGGCAAAAGCGATTTGTTCCGGCTCATTCAGGTTGCACCGGTTGAGGTTGTGGCCCTGTGCGACGTGGACAAAAATATGCTCGATGGGGCCGCCAAGCTTGTGAGCCAGCGCCAGAAATCAGGAAACGTGCCCAAGCAGTACGGCGACTACCGGAAGATGCTGGCTGAGAACAAGCTGGACATCGTCGTGATTGGTACCCCCGACCACTGGCACGCCCTGCAAACGATCGACGCCATCAAAGCCGGCGCGCACGTCTACGTTCAGAAGCCCATCAGCGTTGATGTGATGGAAGGTGAAGCAATGGTGGCCGCTGCCCGCAAGTACAATAAGGTTGTGCAGGTGGGCACCCAACGTAAAAGCACGCCCCACCTGATCGACGCTAAAAAGAACATCGTGGATGCGGGTCTGCTCGGCAAGGTATCGCACGTGGAGATGTGCTGCTACCTGCACATGCGGGCCAACGGCAACCCGCCCGTTGAACCCGTACCGGCCTTTCTGGATTACGAGATGTGGACCGGGCCCGCGCCCTTGCGACCTTACGACGGCCTGCCGCACGTGCGTTGGTGGCGGACCTTTAATGAGTATGGTAACGGCATCACCGGCGACATGTGCATCCACATGTTCGATACGGTGCGCTGGATGCTCAAACTCGGCTGGCCCAAACGCATTAGCTCTACCGGAGGCATATACGTACAGAAAGAAGGTAAGTCGAACATTGCCGATACACAGTCGGCTTTATTTGAATATGACGGCCTGAACTGCGTATGGCAGCACCGTACTTGGGGCACGCCTGTTAACCCAGATTATCCCTGGTCGTTCACGCTGTACGGCGACAAAGGCACGCTGTGGGCCAGCACCATGCAGTGTGATTTTATACCCGTCGATAAGAATGCCAAGAAGATCCACCTGGATGTGGTTTACGAAAAGGAAAAATATCCCGAAGACGTGACCGAACCAACCACCCCAAAGATCGAACTGAATGCGTCCCCGGCCACGCGTCTGCACATGCTTGACTTCCTGAAAGCCATCGAAACGGGTGGCCGGCCCGTGGCCGACATTGAAGAAGGCCACATTTCGACGGCAAGCTGCATTATGGCCAACTTGTCGATGAAAACCGGGCGTCCGATTGTCTACGACCCAAAGAAACGTCAGATCGTGGGCGACCCGGAGGCTACTGCCCTGCTTAAACGGCCCTACCGCCAGGGCTATCAACACCCCGACCCAACCCGTGTGTAATGAGTTAGTGAGTTGAGAATGTTGGGTAGGGAATTGGGTGTTTATGTGTGTCTATTTTACAAACACACGAAAACACCCAACTCATTTAAATTAAAATAAATGACATCTATATATAAAATCAGTCTGTTTGCTACGGCTTTAGTGACTATTGCATTGAATGGGTTCGCTCAGCAAAACCAAGTGCCCATAAACGATTCGATCAGGGTGGTGCAGCCGGGGGCCACGCTTCGGCAGGTGTCCACTCAGTTTACCTTTACCGAAGGGCCAGCCGTTGATAAAGCAGGGACGGTCTATTTCACCGATCAGCCGAACGATAAAATCTGGACGTACGACACCGAGGGCAAGCTATCGGTTTTTATGGATAAAACCGGCCGTTCCAATGGACTTTACTTCGATAAAAAAGGAAATCTGATTGCCTGCGCCGACCAGAACAATGAACTGTGGTCTATCAGCCCGGATAAAAAAGTTACGGTGCTGATGAGCGACTACCAGGGCAAAAAGCACAACGGTCCCAATGATCTATGGCTGGATCAGAAAGGTGGCATTTATTTCACCGATCCTTACTACCAACGGGACTACTGGCAGCGCAAAGCCCCCGATCTAGACCATCAGCGGGTGTATTACCTGCCCGCTGGAAAG
Organism: Spirosoma sp.; assembly: GCA_035296465.1. Taxonomy (GTDB): domain Bacteria; phylum Bacteroidota; class Bacteroidia; order Cytophagales; family Spirosomataceae; genus Spirosoma. Next base: position 2,012 of record DATHAW010000413.1, on the reverse strand, counting down.
AAGCAGGCCGTGCCGGTGGACGCCGATCTCATGCAGCCTAACGGCATTGTTGGTACGCCCGATGGCAGGCACCTCTTCGTCGCTGACATCAGAGCCAACAAAACGTATAAATATCAGATTGGAGCGGATGGAAGCCTGACCAATCGGCAATTATTTGTGTCGCAGGGGTCCGACGGGATGACCCTTGACAGCGAGGGTAATTTGTACCTTACGGGCCGTGGCGTTACGGTGTATGATCCAACTGGAAAAAAATTGGGTAATATTCCTGTTCCGTCCAAATGGGTAGGCAACGTGTGCTTCAGTGGTAAAGACCGCCGGACGTTGTTCATTACAGCATCCGAATCTATATATACCCTGCCAATGCGGGTAAAGGGCGTTGAGTAGAGGATACCGGGGCAGCTATGACCAATAACACCTTTGCCAATCAGACCGCCATCATCACCGGAGCCGGAATAGGTATCGGATATGCTATCGCTAATGCGCTGGTGCGGCAGGGAGCCAACGTCCTGCTAAACGATTTCGACCCGGATATGGCCCGTCAGGCAGCCGATTCCATTAATCGGGCAGGATTGGTTTCATCTACTTCAGGCGAATCTACTCCAGGGACCAGGTTTGAACCTTCGGCGCGATGTGTCGCCTGTCCCGGCGATGCATCCGACGTAGCGTTTGTTCAGCACTTGGTTGATACTGCCGTCGAAACATTCGGCTCTGTAGACATTGGCATCGCAAACGCAGGCATCACCATCTTCGGTGATATTTTCACCACAACGCCTGATGCCTTTCAGACCATTGTAAATCTAAATCTGCGCGGGAGTTTTTTTCTGGCTCAGGCTGCGGCCCGGCAGATGCGCCGACAAAAATCGGGGGGTAGCGTCCTGTTCATGTCATCCGTAGTAGGGCATCAGGCCCATCCTGGCCTGCCCGTGTATAGCATGACCAAAGCCGGGCTGGAGATGCTGGCCAAACAGTTGGTCATCGACTTTTCGCCCCTGGGTATTACCGTCAATGCCATCGCTCCCGGTGCAACGCTGACCGAGCGCACATTAAATGACCCGACGTATATTCCAATCTGGTCGCGCATTACGCCAATGGGTCGCCCCGCTACGGTCGACGACATTGCCCATGCAGCCCTGTTTTTGGTTTCCCCTGCCTCGCGCCACATCACAGGCCAGAGTTTAGTGGTGGATGGCGGCTGGACGAGTGTGGGCGTACCACCAAATCCATGAGTGGCCATTTCCGTAGTCTGAAACACAAAAACACCGGCATGCCGGTGTTTTTGTGTTTCAGACTACGGAAAAAACAGATTTACAACTGACGTGTCATTCTTTATTGGCTGAAATCAATTTTTTGTCAGCAAGTGTTTCCGGCGTTTTATGAACGGGCTGGGTTGTCATCGAGATGTAGCTGGTGACCGGTGTGGGTGCTGGTGACGCAATGGTAAATGCCTGAGCGAATAGCTCGTTTTTCTTGCGCAGCTCCACCGTATAGTTACCAGCGGGCATAGTCGACAAATCGAAAACCCGGCGGTAACGCGGAATCGTCTCGAAATCATCATAAACACTTTTCCCTGTTTGATCCCGAATGATTACCCGCACACCACCGGGCGTCAGGTTGTTGAAAATGACCTTAATCGCTGACGGCCGGGTGGTTATTGGATAAACCGTTGCCTCCAGATTGGCTGCTGATGCCGACAATGTGGGCTGACCCGTAAAAGTTTGCGCCTGACTTGACGCGGCTGACAACAAAAAGGCGGTTAGCAGACTCATTGTGCTGTACTGACGTAAAAAGAGGAAGGCATTCATGATAGTAATGATTAAAAATGGATAGATTCACTCCGCTTCGTGCTGAATGACATAAGGTTAGTCGTGGACCGAAACAGAATGAGAAACACCTGTTCTAAAATAATTTTTTTGTTGTCATGTCCGCAACAGAGCCAGCTGAGTGGACTAAAATACTGAATACCATTACATTGATGGGGGATTATTTCCCCAAATAGCTGATCAATAACAGCA
>DATHAW010000412.1:0-3917 GCA_035296465.1 Spirosoma sp. | reverse complement strand
TGCTGAGCGAAGTAGCCATTCTATCGGGCATCGCCATCACTACCCTCGGGCTACGCTCGACAGTCGATTGGGTAGGTTTTACAGAAAATTACGACCGCATCCGCGACGCCATCAGCCGAGTAATCCCTGGCTTTGAACAGTTTAATGAGAAAATTCGCAAGCCCGGTGGCTTCTACCTGCCCAATGGTCCTCGTGAACGCAACTTCACGACCGAAAACGGCAAAGCCAATTTCACCGTAACGGACATGGTCATGCACGATATTGCTCCGGACCAACTGGTGCTGATGACCATTCGCAGCCACGATCAGTTCAACACCACGATTTATGATTATAACGACCGCTACCGGGGGGTGTTTAACGAACGGCGGGTGATTTTCATGAACCCACAGGACATGGCCGATCGCCACATCGAGGAAAAGCAACTGGTCAATATCACGAGCCATTTTGAAGGGCAGCAGCGAAAACTAGAGAAGTTTATTGCCGTTCCGTATAACATCCCAAAGGGAAACACAGCGGCCTATTACCCCGAAGCCAATCCACTGGTACCGGTGGCCAGTGTCGCGTACGTCAGCAACACGCCCACCTCGAAATTTGTGGTTGTTACTGTGGAGCCGGTACGGACCGAAAACGCAACGAAGCCCGCGTTTGCAACGGTTTCCGCTGCTTGATTTCATTAGGATTGAACTGTTTGAAATGTCGGTGCTGGTCGTAGCCATTGTCGGCTTTGGCGACCTGCCCGACGTCGATAAGGCTAAATTGAAATGCGTAATTAAACGGACGCACAGCGACAACAATCCATCCGGTTCTAAGCTATTCCCGACACGCCCAACGCCTGGTAGCGGTTGAGGAGGCTGGGCGTCGATATTATCAACACGGATAAAGTGACGGAAGCGGTGCAGGCCATGCGGTAAACGTATTATATTCTCGGCAACCACATTCCAATTGTGGCACCAAAAATACCGATGGCCATTAGTACTGTACAGCCGAAAATGAGCGTTGCGGTAAAAATACTGAGTACCCGATTCCGTCTCCGCTGGGCGTACAGATACAGTTCCAGCACCAGCAACGACACCGGAACGGCGTATATGAAAATGGATAGCACCGTCAGAAATGGCCCCGTGAACGTATCGGGGTCGAAGCCGACCGGGCCACCGTTCAGCAGTAGCCATCCCATCAGCCCAACCCGGAAAAACCAGACGCCACTTACTACCATAAACAGCCGCAAGGCCCAAGCCCGATGTTTGGCAAACTGGCGCGCCCTGGCGTATCTAACCGACAGTAGGGCAAAGGTGATGATGTATAGTGCCTGAATGCTGATGCTCATGTGCATGGTGGTATCGCCCACAGTACCGCGTGTCCAAGTCATAATCAGCCCGGCCGTGCTAACGATAACGGCAGTTGTTACGTAGGTTCTGCCGAGCCAGTTGTGAAACAGACGGAAGCGGTCGCGTACCACAGGCATAAGTTGTAGCGGCCCGCCGATGACCAGAATGGCGGCCAGCAAAACATGAAGGCCCACCAGCAGATTGCCCTTCCAGTCACCTTCCACGTACCCATGTGGCAACACCTTGTTCCACCGTTCGAGGTCTCCCGCGACCGTGCTTCTTCCGTAAAACAGGATAATGTACGCGCCAAATAACCATTGGCCAAGCGTGGTCACCACAAACCACGTAGTGGCGGCAATGGTGAGCGGTTTGTTGGTGTAGGGGGCTTTTACGGGTTGTGAGGTGAGAACATTAGTTGTCATAGCCGAAAAGGAATTACGTTCGGCTCAAAAGTAAAACGGCCCCTGGCGGGTGGCTTAGACAAATGTCCAATACGGATGAGCGGTTGTATGTCGGGCCGAACGTCAGGCCGTAACCTCTCTTCGCAACCGGCTTAGATGCCGCTGCGTAATACCCAGATACGACGCTACGTAGCCAAGCGGTACGTGCCGGATAATGGTGGGCTTCTCGCGCAGGAGCTTCCGGTAGCGCTCTTCGGCGGTGAGCGTGGTCATGTCGGTGATCCGTAGTTTGTCCTCCTGAAGGTGTCGTTGCAGAATCCCGATCGTGTAGTCTTTCTGCGTCAGGCTGTATTCTGCCGTCATGTCTGCGTCGTCGCGGCTGATTCGCAGCACTTCGCAGTCGGTAATGCAGTGCAGGGCTTCGTTAGTAACCGTGCGGTTTATAAAGTGGAAGTACGACGTAAAGAAGCGGGGGCCGTCGTTAAGATCGATGGTGACTTCGTTTCCGTCGGCATCGAGGTGGAAGTTACGCATATGGCCCGACACGATAAAGTTATGGTACTGCGGCACAGTTCCGGCGGTTTCCAGCAGCGTATCTTTCGGCACAAACACCGGCCTGAACGTCTGCCGAATGCTGGCTTTGTCAGATTCGGGCAGCGTCAGTATTTGCGCTACGTAATCGAACAGGGTTTGGTAGTAGTGTTCCATAGTGCATGGCGGGCTAATACGTTAAATGAGCGTACGTTTCATCTCCCAATATAATGATAATACCCCCTAAAAAACTCTTTCTGATCGATTGCCTTGGCGCGTTGCTGTCGGCTTTCCTGGTAGGTATTATATTGGCAAGATTCGAAAGCGTCTTCGGTATGCCGCGAGAAGCAACGCATTGGTTATCCATAATTTCCTGCCTGTATGCCGTCTGCTCGTTTACGTGCTTCCTGCTGATAACTGACAACTGGAAACCGTATTTACGGCTGATTGCGCTGGCAAACCTGCTCTATTGCTGTCTGACCATATATTTGGTCGTCTACTTTTACCAACACCTGACTGCGCTGGGCCTGCTCTACTTTACAGGCGAAGTAATGGTGGTAATTGGGCTCGCGTTCGTCGAGCTAAAGTCGGCTTCTAAATCGCGGCTACGTATCACAAAATAAGGCCTTGAACCCGTCGCGTCAGCGACCTGAGTTTATAGAAATTCTCGCATAATCTTAACCCGGACGTCGCGTCGCGACTCAACCCAACAAAATATTTGCATTTAGTTCGGTTACTACGCGACGATGTGACTGCTCACAAAGAGACTTTTAACCGGTAACAAAGTAAAACCGCTTAATTTTTGCCTTAGTAGTGTCAGCTTAGACTTATCACTACAATGGATATTCCACAAGTCAAAAAGGCCCCACTTGTTTACGACGTAGCCATTGTCGGCTCCGGTGCCGGGGGCGGTATGGCTGCCTATATGTTAGCCAAAGCAGGCGCTAAAGTCGTGCTGCTCGAGGCTGGTGGTTATTATGACCCGGCCGACCCAAAGTATATCACCCAGCTAAAATGGCCCTGGGAGTCGCCCCGGCGTGGAGCCGCTACCGAAGCCCGGTCGGGTGGTGATTTCGACGCGGCCTGGGGTGGCTGGGACATTGCCGGAGAACCTTATTCATCCAAGGATGGCGGTGAGTTCCACTGGTTCCGCTCCAGAATGCTCGGTGGACGTACCAATCACTGGGGGCGTATCTCGATGCGCTTTGGCCCCGACGATTTTCGACGGGCTTCACTCTCGGGCGTGGGCGACGACTGGCCAATTACGTACGATGATATGAAGCCGTTTTACGACCGAGTTGATAGGCTCATTGGTGTGTTTGGCTCCGTTGAGAATTACCCCAACGAACCCGATGGTATTTTTCTGCCACCACCTAAACCGCGTCTGCACGAGCTGATGATCCGGAAAGGTGCCCGCAGCATCGGCATACCGGTTATTCCGTCTCGTTTAAGCATTCTGACCAAGCCAATCAATAAAGAGCGGGGTTCGTGTTTCTATTGCCACCAGTGCAATCGGGGCTGCCAGGCCTACGCCGACTTTTCGGCCTCATCCGTGCTATGTATTCCGGCCGTCAAAACGGGTAACGTAACGCTCATCAACGGTGCTATGGCCCGCGAGGTCTTAACCGATGCCCAGACCGGGCTGGCAACGGGCGTGAGT
>DATHAW010000411.1:0-5694 GCA_035296465.1 Spirosoma sp. | reverse complement strand
GCCCGTCTCGAATCCTTCACGCCGGTGCTGCCGTCCAATCTGATGGGCGGGTAAGTTATTGAATTCAGGTAATAAACGCCGTTCGGCAAACTCCACGTAGGACCCGGCAATGCGAAACACTTCACCCCCCGCAAATTCGGCATCAATCATCTGCGCTACGGTTGATGCCTGACGCAGACCACCGTCGGGGCTGACTTTGATGGTGCCGCCTGCAGAATTGAGCCGAAAACCCCGTCGTTCCAGAAGGGCCACAAACTCGTCGATGGTGTTATAGCCCGGTTTGAGATTATGCACGCTGATGGTGAAGTGATTCAGGTAATAGCGATTGTAGATCACCCAGGCAGCGTACTCGCTTTCGGCCAGCAGGGCTTGATAGTCGGCTAAGCTGGGTGTCTGCCAAAGGGGCTGATGCAGGAACTGGTCAACGGCGTCGGCATCGTCTAAATCCAGCTCGTCAACGGGGTCGCTCAGAACGGTGTCAGTGTATTTGTGAATGATGCGTTGGGCTTCATTGGAAAGTTCGCCAACGCGCAGTTCGCTGGCAAAAATGCGCGGTAGGTTTTTGCCAGCGGGCGGACTGTACCAGTAGGCCGTCAGTTTTTTTTCGATGAAATTAAACGAGTCCCGTTTCTCGTAGCCGTAGTGCAGAAACAGTTTCTCGAACGAGGCCAGCCCGAGGTTCGGTACTCCCATCGTTCGGAACGCAATATGATCGTTTTCAATCTCGCCCGGCAAATGAATGATGCCTTCATCGAGCATGGCCCCAATTACGTTCTGGACATCGGGAACGCGCTCACTGTACCGGCGCATTAGCCCGGCCAGGACGGCATCAAGGGTTTGGGTTGGCGAAGTGGTCATGGCGGTATTTTTGTGATTGTGGTTAACAGAAAACGAAAAACGGTTTAACTGGATTGCCATCGGCTTCGGGCCAGCAAGACATCTTTGTCGGAAGCTTCCTGCACAATCCGGTGCAGAAACGCGTCTGGCCGTTCGGGAGTCGATTGCACCAGCAGTTGATCATCCCAGTGGCTTTCGGTTCGGTAAACTAAATCAATTTCGGCGAGTTCCCGCGTTTGCAGTGTCTCTGTATCCATCGATTCGAGCAGCCACTGAACATACGCTACGTTGTTGACGTGTTGATTCTGGTCGATGCTAAACCAGCCAACTTCCACGCGTTTCTCATCGGTCGGTTGCCAGGTCATTGTCTGGAAATCAGGTTTGGACGGCAGTTTCGACAGTGGCTCAACGTTGTCTGGTAACGACAGACCATGAATAAAGGCGGGTATGGGCACCATCGCCCGCTTTTCCATACTAAAAACGAGCCACGTACTGGCCGCATCGGCCAGCAGCGTACCATTGTCGGCCAGCACCTGAAAGTCGCGGTATATGAAATACTTTTCCACTACGGTCGGATAGGTTAGGAGCCGGATTGTCTGTCCGTAGCGTGGGTACTGGTGCATCCGGAGCCTGAAGCGCATGAGCATCCACCCGAATCCCTGGCTGGCCAGATCGGCGATACCGATGCCGTAGTCTACTGCATTACGGTTAGCCGATTCCTGCATTAGGTTCATCAGGGCCGGAACGCTCAGCCGCCCCGTTGCATCACACTCGTACCCGCGCAGCGTAAACGTATCGGTTTGAATAAAAGCCATATGGGCAAAGGTAGTGGGCGGGTCATAAAAAACTCCCCCGGTAAAACGACAGTCTTACCGGGGGAGTTTGAAAAAGGAAGCGGGTACAACTACGACTGCGAGGTCGGAACGGCGTTGTCTTTGGTGCCGTAGCGCTTGCGGAACTTGTCCACGCGGCCGGCCGTATCGAGCAGAACGTTCTTGCCCGTATAGAATGGGTGCGACTGCGAACTTACTTCGATTTTAACGAGCGGATAGGTCTGGCCTTCGTACTCAATGGTGTCTTTGGTCTGAACCGTAGAGCGCGTCAGAAATTTGTAGTCGCTCGACAGGTCATGGAATACCACCTCGCGGTAGTCCGGGTGAATGCCTTTTTTCATGGTCTGCTAATCAGTTTCTTGTCATCTTCTCGGTTTCCGTCCGAAAAGGATTGCAAAGGTACGGCGTCACAAGGGGATTGACAAGGTTTTGGCTGGTTCTTTTCAGGGCTAGTAATCAAGCGACTAAAGTAGGACCGTTGGCTAATTAGGCCATAAAACAGGCTTGTTACTGATCGCCTTTCTTCATACTTTTCGCTATCAAAACACTTCCTCAACGGTTTGTTCCGGCATTTATGATTCCCGACAAACTGATTTATAAATAGCTCGTTTATTTTCAACGATTGTGTCTGCGATAGAATGGTTGGTAAGTCGCTAAGAGTGATGGCTTAACAATTTGGTAACCTATCGCCAGCATATTACTTTTTGGGGCAAAGCAAACCCTCCGAACCTTCGGGGTTGCTTTTCCGTCTATTTCAGAACAACTTTAAGCCTCTGTTTCATCCTAATTTCCGGCCAAAAAGGCCGCATCGGCTTCCTGCATTCAACATTTTTATATCTATAACTAACCCCCAGAAATTATGTACGTAATCAAACGCGACGGACGCCACGAGTCGGTTAAATTCGACAAAATCACCGCCCGGATCGAGAAATTATGCTACGGCCTAGACCCGGCCTACGTGCAACCCGTGCAGGTCGCCCTGAAAGTTGTTAACGGCCTGTATGACGGCGTTAAAACCACCGAACTTGACAACCTGGCGGCCGAAACGGCGGCTTCGATGACCACCACGCACCCCGACTACGCCATTCTGGCCGCCCGGATTGCCATTTCGAACCTGCACAAGGAAACTAACAAGTCGTTTTCCAGTACTATTAAGCGGCTTTATCTGTACGAAGACCCAAAAACCGGCGAAAACGCGTCGCTGATTGCCAAAGAAGTCTACGACGTAGTTCGCAATAACGCAGCCCTGCTCGATTCGACCATTATTTATGACCGTGACTACGGCTACGACTATTTCGGCTACAAAACCCTCGAAAAGTCGTACCTGCTCAAGTTAGACGGTCGCATTGCCGAACGCCCGCAGCACATGCTCATGCGCGTGGCCGTGGGGATTCACATGGAGGATATTGACGCGGCCATTGAGACGTATAATCTGCTCTCCGAAAAATGGTTTACCCACGCCACCCCGACCTTGTTCAATGCCGGAACGCCAAAGCCACAGATGTCGAGTTGTTTCCTGCTGACGATGAAAGACGACTCCATCGACGGCATTTACGACACGCTGAAGCAGACCGCTAAAATCTCGCAGTCGGCGGGTGGTATTGGCCTGAGCATCCATAACGTCCGGGCGACGGGTACGTATATTAAGGGCACCAATGGTACGTCCAATGGGATTGTGCCGATGCTGCGCGTCTTCAACGACACGGCTCGCTACGTCGATCAGGGCGGTGGCAAGCGCAAAGGCTCGTTTGCTGTGTATCTGGAACCCTGGCATGCCGATATTTTTGATTTCCTGGACCTGAAAAAGAACTCTGGCAAAGAGGAAGGCCGCGCCCGTGATTTGTTCTACGCCCTCTGGACGCCCGATCTGTTCATGAAGCGGGTGGAAGACAACGACGTCTGGTCGCTGATGTGTCCGCACGAGTGCCCCGGCCTGGCCGATTGCCACGGCGACGAGTTCGAAGCGCTGTATGAGCGGTATGAGCGCGAAGGCCGCGCCCGCAAAACGATCAAAGCGCAGGAACTGTGGTATAAAATCCTGGAGTCGCAGACCGAGACCGGTACACCCTACATGCTGTTTAAGGATGCGGCCAACAAGAAATCAAACCAGAAGAACCTCGGTACCATTAAGTCGAGTAACCTCTGCACCGAGATTATCGAGTATACCGCCCCCGACGAAGTGGCGGTCTGTAACCTGGCGTCCATCGCCCTGCCGAAGTTCCTCACCAGGGGTACAGACGGCGTTTTGCGGTTCGACCACCAGAAGCTGTACGAGGTGACCAAAACGGCCACGCGCAACCTCAACAAGATCATCGACATTAACTATTACCCTGTTGAAGAGGCCCGTCGGAGCAATATGCGCCACCGACCCATTGGCATCGGGGTGCAGGGACTGGCCGATGCATTCATCATGCTCAGGATGCCGTTTGAGTCGGACGAAGCGCGCCGGTTGAACGAAGACATTTTCGAAACGATCTATTTTGGGGCCATGACTTCGTCGATGGAGCAGGCCAAAGAATATGGTCCGTATGAGACGTGGAAAGGGTCGCCTATTTCGCAGGGTATTTTCCAGTTCGACATGTGGACCCGCGATGGTCAGCCGGTAAAACCCAAGTCGGGTCGCTGGGATTGGGAGACACTACGTAAAGAGGTAGTGGAGCATGGCGTCAGGAACTCGCTGCTGCTGGCCCCCATGCCAACGGCATCGACCTCGCAGATTCTGGGCAACAACGAGTGTTTCGAGCCGTATACGAGCAACATTTATACCCGTCGTGTATTGTCGGGTGAGTTTGTCGTCGTGAACAAGCACCTGCTCAAAGACCTCGTGAAACTGGGCCTGTGGAACGACACGATGAAGAATAACCTGATTCGAGCCAACGGCTCGGTGCAGTCGATTCCGGGCATTCCGCAGAACATCAAAGACCTGTACAAGACGGTTTGGGAGATCAAGCAGAAGCACATCATCGACATGGCCGCCGACCGGGGTGCCTACATCTGCCAGTCGCAGTCGCTGAACATCCACATTCAGGATTCGAATTTCGGCAAGCTGACTTCCATGCACTTCTACGCCTGGAAAGCGGGACTGAAAACGGGCATGTACTACCTCCGCACGAAGGCCGCTTCCGACGCAATCCAGTTTACCGTGGAGCCGCAGGCCGAACCACAGCTACAGCCGGTAATGACCGAAACTGCCCCCGTCGAGAAACCACTGGATTACGTCCAGTACGCCAAAGAGCACGCAACCAACGCCGGTCCAGTGCCTGTACCGATGGTCACGGACCTGGAGCAGCAGTATGCCGCCATGACCTGTTCACTGGATGACCCGGAAGGCTGTGAAGCTTGCGGGAGTTGATATTTTGGTAATGAAAAAATCGTGCACAATAGCTATGTTATTAGCTATTGTGCACGATTTTTTATTGGATGCAGTCAACACCGTTAACAAAACCAATATCATTAAGATTTTATGAAGGAGTTGTATGAAGAGATATTGCAGAACGTTAGAACAGGCGATCAATTGAGTGCAGTTTTTCCATCTGCATTAATCTTTGCTAAGAAAGTAAGTAACGTCCAACTAGAAAATTGGATACTGTTAGAAACGAATGGATATTACAATAGCAATTCCGCCATGGAAGAAGGCACCGTTGTGCCAGAATACAGGTCAGTACCTGGCCGTTGGCATGATATACATGGCAGACCGTTTATTTTAAATGATCCAGACCTTCAATTTATTAATGAATATAGATTACGAAACCCTGTATTCGATATTGAAGAATTATCAAGGAACACGTCGCATATTGACCTTCCAGATGCAAAGTTCACAAGCAAAATAAAAGAGAGATTTAACGTGGACGTTTATGCTTTCAGATTTAGCCCTAAATCCCTTGCTGGTGTTCTAAGTTCTATTAGAAGCCACCTTATCACAAGCTTGATGAGTCTAGGCCACGAAGAATCAATTCAAAAACAAGAATCATCTGCGACCGACTTAAGCTTACTTCATCCTACTGTGAAATCAGTTTCCGGTGAT
>DATHAW010000410.1:0-5387 GCA_035296465.1 Spirosoma sp. | reverse complement strand
GGAAAGAGCGGAAGTAGCCAACGATTTAGATCGAAGCGTATTCAGGTGGGCAAACGATACCCGCACCCATTCTCCCGTATCCGCGTATTCACACAAAGCATGCATTGTGGCAAGCTCCACTTGTTTGATGACGACCCTTCGACCGGCGTACAGAGCCACTTCACCAGGTCTGACTTTAAGCAAGTCAATGACTGAGAGGGACCAACAACTGAACTGACTAGGATAAGGCTACGGATTGCAAGTAGGACAAGATCTTAAATCCGGCTAGCCGCTTGTGTATGAAAATGAATCGGTTAACGATCAGCGGTTATAATCAAAGTGGAAGACGTATCGAAGGCAAGATGAACTCCTTAAAAATGCACTATGTTGCAGATAGTATGCAAAAAAACGAAGATGTAGCATTTAGTTTGAGAATTTTCAATCAAAACAAACGAAAGTGTCGCATTTAGTATGGCGAATCACAGGAGAATGGGTGATTAAAAAGGAGAAGTGTAGATTTACATTTTGTTAGGGAAATCCTTTATGCGCCACACCAGCCCGTATCTTTTGTTAACACTCCTGTTGCTGGGTGGCACGCTATGGGGTCAGTCTCAGCCACCCGGCAACGAGTGGATCAGTTATGGTCAGACGTACCTGAAAATTCCGGTTGCCAAGGCAGGCATTTATCGAATCACAACCGACGAACTTGACAAAGCCGGCTTACCCACCACAACGGTCGACCCGACGACAATCCAGCTTTTTCACCGGGGCGTTGAGCAGGCCATCTACGTAGCGGGTGAATCCGATAACCGGCTTGATCCGGGTGATTTTCTGGAGTTCTACGGCCAGGCCAACGACGGTGCCCCCGACTCACTCCTCTACAGTCCCCACAGTGCCCAGCCCCACCCTTACTACAGCCTGTTTAGTGACACGACGGCCTACTTCCTGACGTGGCGGCTGGACCGGGGCAAACCCGGCAAACGAATGGCTTCGTATACCGACACGGACTACGCAGGCCTTACACCCGAACCATACCATTGGGAAGAGGAGCTGCGTGTGTTTACGAATACGTATCCGGCGGGCACTGTGTATCCAATCGGGGCGGGCTACGACAACGGAGCCATTTTGACGGGGTATGACAGCGGGGAAGGCTGGACAGGACCGGCGGTCAAAGCGAACACGCGCTACGATCAGGTATTTTCGCTGACCAATTTTTTGCGCCTGGCCGAGGTTAACCCGACTATTCGCTACCTGCTCGTCGGACGTAGCGCCCACGAACACAGGGTCAATTATTTGGCCGGTCCGTCGGTTACGGGCCAGCGGACACTCGGTACGGGGCAGTTTCAAAATTACGACCATTCTCGTTTCGACTCCGAATTAACGAACGCGGATATCGGCAATGCGAACATGTTGTCCGTCAGTCTGCTGCCCATGCAACCCGGCGAGGAGGTGTCGGCATCGTATCTGAAGCTGCGTTACCCGCAACGTCTGGACCTGGGTGGCTCTGCGTCAAAACTTCTCCGCCTGAGAACCAGCGCTACCGACCGGTCATATCTTAGCCTCACTAGTGTACCAGATGGTTGTCGCCTGTTCGACATAACCGATCCGGCCAACGTTGGACGCGTAGGTGGTCAGCAGTCGGGCAGTCAGTGGCAGGGTGCGGTGCGCAACAGCCAGACCGCCCGAACGCTGCTCGCCACCAGCCAGCCGCTATCCGTAGCGGGTATCAGCCGGGTCAGGTTCCGCGCTATTGACCCAAACCGGCACAACTACCTGATTGTGACGCATCCGCTGCTCCGCCAGTCCGTTGCTGGTGCAGGCGACCCCGTAAAGGCGTATGCTGCCTACCGGGCATCGGAGTCGGGCGGTGGCTACGACACGCTAACGGTGAACATCGACGGGCTTTTCGACCAGTTTAGCTATGGCGAACGTCACCCGCTGGCCATCCGCCGGTTTGCCGACTTTATGATACGTAGTAAGGGCACCCGCCCGGTATTCCTGTTTCTGATTGGCCAGTCGCGCGATCCGCAGGCCGTTCGGAAAGCTCCTAATGCCTCCCTGCTCGATCTGATTCCCAATGCAGGCTGGCCCGGCTCTGACATCGGACTGGTGCAGGGCCTCCATGGTGAACCCGACAACGTACCGGCGCTGCCCATTGGCCGGCTGAACGCCCTGCGCCCACAAAGTGTGCTCGATTACCTGAACAAGGTTAAAGAACATGAACAGACAACCGAACCAGCACTCTGGCGCAAAAACGTCTTGCACCTGAGCGGAGGACGTTCGGCGGGTGAACTCCGGTTGTTCCGGGCGTACGTTGACGATTTTCGACGGGTTATCGAAAACAAATACGTTGGGGCGCACGTAATCACGCTGGCTAAGCAAACGGATAATCTGGTGGAGTATCTACCCGTTGCCGATATTGTCAATCAGGGGCTGGGCATGATTTCGATGTTCGGCCATTCGAGTCTCGACGTGGCCGACATCGACATTGGTTTTGTGAGCGACGACCGGCTGGGCTACCGCAACAAAGGGAAGTATCCTCTTTTGCTCGCCAACGGTTGCGCGTCCGGAAACTTTTACTTTGGTCGGCCTACCTTCGGCACCGACTGGATTCTGACGCCCGACCGGGGCGCGATCGCCTTCATTGCCCATACGCACAATGGCTTCCCGTCTCCCCTTAAACACTACTCCGATGAGTTCTACGCGCTTCTTGCCGACAGCAGCTACGTATCGCGGCCGGTGGGCGTTCTGCAACAGGAGACCATCCGTCGGTATCTGAAAAAGTTTACCTCTGTTTACGACATCACCACCGCCCAGCAGATGACCCTCCAGGGCGATCCGGCCGTGAGCGTTTTTCCGTTTCCCAATCCCGATTTTTCCATCGCAGCAGGCACACTCACTGTGCATAGCAACAACGGCAGCTTGTTAACGAACAACTCTGATTCAATTGCTATTTCAGCGGTAGTGGCCAACTACGGGCGCGTAACCAACAGCCCGCTGGCCGTCAGGATCAGGCGGTTTGCAACCGATGGGCGGTTGCTGCGGGAAGATCGCTTTGTTCGGTCAGCACCGTTCTATGCCGATACCCTGCACTGGAAACTTCCTAAAGACCCCAGCAGTGGTAATAATGTAGCTTATTTCGAGGTAATGCTGGACCCCGACAACCAAATTACCGAAAGCATTGAAACGAATAATATAGCCCAGATTGGTACCGTGGGGCAGACGACGCTGCCTTTTCCGGCCGACGTAACGCCCCCACTGATTGAGGTAGCATTCGACGGACGGCGTATTGGCGATGGTGACCTTGTGTCACCCCGGCCCGTTATCGACGTGCTGATTCTGGACGAAAATACCCGGCTGCTGCGTACCGATACGACCGGACTGGAGCTGTACCTGCAACGTCCCTGCCGGTCCGAACCCTGCCCCTATGAGCGACTCAGTTTGCGGGGAGGTGGTGTATCCTGGACGCCCGCCGGACCAGATAATGCATTCAGGCTTAGCTACCAGCCCGGCACCGTTTTGTCCGATGGCCAATATACCTTTCTGGCCATTGGTAGCGATCTGAGCGGCAACCGGACCATTCCGTACCGGATTCGTTTCTCCGTTAAAACAACCCCCGAACTGACAAGCGCTGGTGTTTACCCCAATCCCTTTACGGGGCAGACGCGCATTTTTGTCATGCTAACGGGCCAGTTGCCCCCCACCAACCTGACCGTTCGCATTACGGATCAGACAGGCCGGCTGGTCAGAACCCTGCACGGCCCGGCCCGAGTAGGCCTGAATGAGTGGTTCTGGGACGGTACGTCTGATAGCGGGGCTGCGCTGCCCGCTGGTCAGTACCTCTACACAGTCGCCGGGGTTGACCGTCCATTGGCGAGTGAGGTCCGCCTAACGGGGCACATTGTCCTGATTCGATGAGCCGATCGCTGGGTCTCTTAATGGTGTGCCTTGGGCTGACCGCTGCCGGACTGATCACGCTAATCATACTCAACCCAACGCATTTCACCAGCGTCGACTCAGGATACTACCTACAATCGGCAGCAAACCTTATTGGCGGGCGGGGTTACGTTGTTGAGGAAGATGGACGATGGGTTTGGAATGGTACCTTCCCAATTGGGTATCCAGCCCTGATTGCTGCTGGAGCTGGCTTTAGTGGCTTATCCGTTTTGTGGGCCTCCAAACTAATCAATATCATGGTTGTGGTACTGTCGGCAGGGTTGTGGCTCCGCCGGGTAGGGCCGGAGCGTACCCTGTGGTTGCTGTCAATCTGGTGGATGGGTGGTTTTCTCCGAATTTTAGCCTATACCTGGTCAGAAACCTTATTCCTGGTGTTGCTGGCCGAATGGGTTTGGGTATTGAGCGGGTTCCTGCAATCGCCTACGTTACGTCGGGCTATGTGGTTAGTGGTGTTGAGTTTGGGGTTGTTTTTAGTACGCTACGTTGGGGGTTACGTAGTTGGTCTCATGGCTCTTCTATCCGTAGCTATTTACCTATTCCCGAACAGGACAGGGTCTTTACTGGGTATAGTGGTCAGGCCTAGAACGGCTGGTTTGTTACTCATCATCGCCGGAATATGCCTTGCCGGAATGGGAGCCTACGGTTGGCTAAATCATCAATTATCAGGTTCGCTGTGGGGTGGAGAGCGATTTTTACCAACGGAATCCACGGCCTCACTGGTTATTTTATTTATGCAGTCTATTGGCAATGAGCTGCTGTTGATCCGGGATTTTCTGCCCAATGGCAATAATGGCCTGGCCTGGGCAGGGGTAATTATTCAACTAATCTGGCTATTACAGCTACGTCGAAGGCTTTCTCAAACTACGTCGCCCCTACAACCGGGTACGCCGGATCAATTGCCCAATTCGGTACCCGTTAGCACGCTGTCGCGGCTGTTTGTCGGGGTTGGCGGAGTGTATGTATTCGTATTATTCGGATTACGTATGGTCAGCCCGTTCAGTGGTCCAAATGCGCGGCTCATGGCTCCCGTTACGTTCTGCGTTCTGATGGCCTTTCTGTTATGGGTAGGTACTACGCCCAATGACTGGCAACGAAAACTACGACCCTACTGGCTGGTCCTGCTGGTTTGCTCGTGGCTTCAACTATTGCCGCAGGTCAATTTCAGCGCTAAGATGGCGCTGGTATGGGACTTCCTATTATCAATATACCAATAGACGGACGATTGCATGTTAACAAACATAACTAATGAAGCATTGTCCGTTTCAGAAAAGAGTTTTCTTATTAATGGGAGACAAACCCCAGCCTACTCCTCTTGAACAGGGTTAGGCCAGCCGTTCCTCCAGCATGACCAGAAGTGCCGCAAAGTCGACCGGTTTGGTAAAGTGCGCATCAAAACCCGCTTCCTTACTACGCTGTTGGTCGGCGGCACTGCCGTAACCCGATTGGGCAAT